>JACPOX010000159.1 GCA_016191305.1 Legionella longbeachae
CGCTAGACGATGGGGACCCTGAACATTTTTTCCATCAACATCTTAGATGTTGATGGTGGAGCTAGGCGGGATCGAACCGCCGACCTCTTGCATGCCATGCAAGCGCTCTCCCAGCTGAGCTATAACCCCAAAATTAGGTTCGCAGTTTAAAGAGCTCCTCTAATACTGTCAAGTAATTTTTATATATTTTAGGAAAGAATCGTTTTTAACTCTCCAACACAACCAACATTTGGGGCTTTTATCTAATTAAAATATAGTATTGAATATTTCTCAATTAAATCAAATGATCATTTTTATTTACAATAAGTTAACTTTTTAATTATATTATTCTAAATTCTATTTCTATATATTCTAAATTCGGCAGTTGAATCATAGCGAGAGAACCAATTGCCAAATTTAGGTTTATATAAGGAATCTTAATTACAGGAGTATTACTGTGTCTCATCATTCAGAAAATAAGTACCTTAAATCTTTGCTTGAACATCTGATTACTACATACGAAACAGAGATAAATTATACTCCTTTGCCAATCGAGCTAGATTCCAAACAAATCTCTAAAGAAGATATTACTACTCTATTGAATTTTGTTCGCGAAGCACGCAAGCGACTTTTTATTTTCACAATACCTGATAATGAACCTGCCTCAGACGAACTTGCTCTTAATGCACGTCGCTCAGTGTTAGATAAAACGGCAAATAAGATACTTCAAAGCACTTCCATCGAACCTAAAATTTACCCATTAAAAAAAGCATTGAACAGCAATTCGTCTTCAGTTCGAGCTCGGATTCAAATTCAAAAAAGTTTTGTTCTACCCAAACTACCAAATATCAAAAAAGATATTGAACAAGAGCAAACAGAGCATGTAATAATACCTGTGCTCAACATAGTCCCGGTCGATTTACCTGAGTTCCCTAAGCTAACGAAACAACTAAAAGCATTAGATATTGAGTATTTACACGATGCTATCTTATTAAAAATCAAAGAGTATGAATATGTTTTTAAGGACGGTATTATCCCAGGCAATCTACCCAAGGGATTCTATATTAATAAAGAAAAAAAAGCCCTTTGTTATACTGAGACACCAAGAAGATTCCCCTCTGCATTAGCACCTGTACTTAAAAAACAAGAACTCTTTAGTTTACCTTCATCTGAACAAATCACCACATTATTACCTAATCTTACTCAAAGCACTATTAAACTACTCATGGATACTCAGTACTCATTAGCACAAAAAAATGCGTTGAGCAGCTTGTTACTCCCCCATGAAGATGAATTTAAGGCCTTACTTCAATTGCACAAATCAGTTGAATTGATCATTCCCCTACTTTGTAAACAATTCATTCTTGGTGGGGAGGCCCACACTATTTTATTAATCAGACTTCTCAAAGCCTGTCTGAATAAAAAAATTAGTCTTGAGTTTCTTAATAGTCCTCAAGTACAAAATTCATTATTAAATCCGCGTGGTATTAAGAATCTTCAAAAACTAATTTCTCTCCCAGCAGAACAAAAAGAATGGTGGAATAAGCTCGTCGATGCACATCTTAATTATGATAAAAATAGTTTTGATTTTAATGAATTTTTTGAATCATACACACAAATTTTCATCTCTAGAATAGCCGAAAAAAACCTTACTCTACCTAATCCATGCCCTATTGAACATAATGGGCATCTGCTTATCACGTTGAACCGAGTACTCGATGTTATTGAGCAGGCACAAAATCCACAGGAACAGTGTCTTTCCTTATCCCAACTTAATTGGGGATCAACAGGTGTCCATTATGCCATGATTCAGAAATCTGATCCTGAAAAATTAAAACAAGTCGCTTCTTGTATGCATCTTGAAAACACCGAAGATTCAATTACCGATCCGGAATTAATATATAAGGATATTGAAAACGAGCATATTGAATTAAAACCTTGGTTATATCGCTATATGGGACAGCATTGGAAATCGCAAATCAGACTATCCAACATTCAAGCCCAACTCTTTGAAATCGAAAAACTGAATGGCTGGACTACCATACAAAAAAATCAATTAATTTTTATATTAACTTGTACTTTTGCAGATAACACTGAATTAACTGCCGAACAATGGAAAAAAAACTTAGAGAAAATCATTAGCCTATTACAATCACTAAATGAAAACAATCGAAGTGATATACTACAGGGTCTCTCTAGATGTTTTAAGTTCAAACCTAATCCTTCTTTCACGCAAATTAAAGTCTTAATAAATCAATGTATTGAACTCAAGGACAGTTTTCCTATTAAAAACTTCAAAGAAGATCTGGTTAGTCCCTTAGTTTCGCTTTTGGAAAATGAAGGCTTTGAATTGCTAAATTGCTTGCAAGAACGTATTCAAAAAACAGATCCAAATCCCCAAGAAAATCAATTCTCTCATTCCATCATGGCTTCATTTCCAACATTGTTACAAAAAAATCGCAATAATTTATCTCCCGAACTCATCAAATTATTGGCAAAATTAAATGAGCCAGAATTAAGTCAAATCCATACTGAGGAGATAATAGACGCACTTAAAAACGTGCAAACAAAAAAAGGGGATGTTTTTACTAATACCGTAAAAAGTACTTTAAGCCAAATCAATATATCAAAATCGCAAACACTTCCAAATGTAGAGCAAGTGAAATCATTGCTCAACACACTCGCCGAAACAACAAACAACTTACCTGAAGAATATAAAACTCTGGATCAGCAGGAATCTTGGTTAAAAAACTTGATTATTGATAAAAATTTATTACCAGGTTGTGTGTTAGGGAATGGAGATATTTCCAAACTTGATGATCTTATTGTTGATGCTTTGGTTGATGCAGTTAAAAAAAGAAGTGCAGCGTTTAAAATAGATACTCTGAAATCTGCATTATTAGAAAATTTGAATGTTTTTATTGTACCACAACAGTTACGAGACCAATTAAATAAAGACCTAATCCCTCTTTTTGATGCAATAAATGATCTCGTTAATCTCTTACAAAGCCCCAATCCCAAATTTCCTGAGGTTATTGAAAAACTTCAATTTTTTGAAAAAACTAAGCCAGGTCTACTTGAAGGAATGTTTTCAGTAAGCATCCTCGGGACAACTAAAGGTGAATACATCTTAAATTTTTTACTAACAGGAAAAAGAAATCCATCTGACAACATTACCGGTTCTGCGTTCGCTACAGTTTTAAGCAAACTTCATGGTCTATTTGTTTCACAAATGAAGGCCTTCTTTGATAATCCACAAAATAATGTCATAGTAAAAGATTTGGATCTAAATACTAGTCTTTCCTGGTTAACCTCTTTTAACAATGCGCATTCGTTAACCTTCTTTTTTAAAGAGGAGTTGATCCAGAAAAAAGTATTGCCTGCTTTGAAAAAAACATTGCAACAATTGAATACCCAAGATTCAGATTTTGAAAATAGTATTCTTGATGAAGCGGCTATAATCTCTGAAGATGAACCGTCTGATCAAGCACTTCAACAATATAAAAATAAAATAGAGTCTATTGCCAATTATCTTAATTTACTTATTGATATCAATGGTAAACTACCTAGGCAATTTAATAAAATATATAAACAACTCAGCACTGGCGCCTTAGCTCGCTTAAATTATTCGCAGAAGCATATCCTGATTAACAAATTAATCCACGATAAATCCGAAATGCTTGATCTCTATTTAAAGCTAACTACACAAGCTTTGGAAGAAAACCTAAATGCCGATAACAAAGCGATTGAACGAGCTATCAATGGATTAGTTGAGCTATTCAAATTAGCTGATCTTGAACCAGAAACACAAGTGATGTTCTTTAAAATGAGTATGGCGCATAACTTAAAAAGCACTAGCCCTTTCCCTTTAGCTGCTTTAAATGAATTAAAGAAATCTAATTTACCAGAACAGACTAAGTCTTTAATTATAAAGCAAATTATTCAAATTATAACTAATCTCTCAGGCCAAGGATCTGCGGAGCTAGTCCAAGGTCTGGTACTACAAACTCAATTGTTTTTAAGTGATAATCAAAACCTGGCCGACCTCAGCATTTCCCTACTAAAACGAGTTTCATCTGAAAATCCTAATCAAGATCTAAGTGCCTACCCACTGATACTCCAACAATTGGGTTCGATTAGTCTGGAAAATAGAGGAAAAATTGCCACTATCTTAATTGACCTAGCTACTAATAAAAAAGATGATTCGGTAAATTTATTCGCCTTGCTAGAAATAGCCAAGGGCTTAGGACGACGTTCTACAGAAGATATCAATCAAGTCTTAAAATTGTTCGCAACGCCCCCCTTTCCCAACACACAAAGTTTAAATTCTGCTCTGTTAGCACATGATTCTGAAAAACTCCGAGCCTACTGTTTAAATTTTGACAAAAACCCCTTTGCTAAAACAGGTGAAAAAAGAAATCTATCGAAACAATTTGCAACAGATCGAATTAAAGAAGCTCTATCAAGTTTGCAGGACATGCTTCAAGAAAGTGATTTTCCGTATTCCCTGCAAATGAAACTTGCAAAACAATTAACCTATATTGAAACAATAGGCTATACCGACCCATTAAATCCCAATGATTTCAAGAATCTCAAAAAATTAACTGCACATTCTCGCCATGATTTAAAAAATGAGGTCAGTATATTACTGCAACAATTGCGATCAAAATCGATTACAGCAGACCAAATGGAAATAACCTACCTGGAACTTTTAGCCTATCTTAGAGAAATATACTTTCGCACCACCGGCTTGTTTCCCAATACAACACAAATGCTCATTCTATTATTAGCGATACATGATCCTACTTCCAATTTATTGATGCGTATAAAAACAGGAGAAGGGAAAAGTATCAATACACCCATGTTATCTGTTCTCCAATGGACACAGGGGGGGACTGTCGATCAGTGTACAGCCAATCCCACTCTTCTTATTAGAGATTTTGAGAATAACTGCGAACCTTTTTTTAAATTTTTGGGAATTAAATCAGCCCTTATCCAAAGTCATAGTGCTCCTGAAACATACCAACTTGATGGCATTAACTGCTCCACAGTTGAAGATATGTCTATTTTTCGTTTAGCAGCTAAAGAAGCAAAAAAAGAAAATTTACTTGAAAATGAGGATCCAATTCATGTAGTTTTAGATGAGTGTGATGATGCACTTTTAGATCAAATAACACTTTATAAATTAGTTGCCGAAACGGATACTTCTGTCAATTCAGAAAGCAATCCAGCTCAATGGATTTACCCACTTGCCCATCGCTTTATCAACTTGAAAACATTTCGCAATCTTGATCCTTCTTCAAGTAAAGTTTGGGATGAAGAAGAAGATTTAGAGCAATTCAGATTATTCCTCAATAAAGAAATCAATGACAAATATAATGGCAATGTTGAAAAGCAAAATTATCTAATGGCATCAAGCAATACACAACTCAAACAATGGATTCATGCCAGCTGTATTGCAGCAACTTTGATTGAAAACAAACACTATATTGTCCAACCTCTGAAAGAAAAAGATGAAGCCGGTCATGAAGTAACAAAAAAAATTATTTGCGTCCCTCTCATTCGTAGTACTCCTAAATCAGGTTCAATCTTTACTGAAGCAGTACAACAGGCTTTGCAAGCGAGATTAAAAGCTGAACGTAAAGATCAGGCTCATTACTTTTTTATTGATGCTGTTCCTTCCGTACTTAGTAGTCAATCTGCTCGTGGTTTAATAAAATTTTACCAAAATACAAAGGGA
>JACPOX010000103.1:0-19620 GCA_016191305.1 Legionella longbeachae
ATATGATTTTCCAGATCCAGCCAGGCGTTGAACAAGCATAAGATGATTATCGCCAATTTCTGCTAGCATCCCGCTTAAATAGGTAAAAAGTGCATCATTATCATTAGGAGCCATCGCACATTTTTTAGACCAATCCTTGTAATTAATCTCATGTAATTTAAAAAATGGGTAGTGTTGTTTAAAATAACTTGTCATTACAGAACAAGTTTGTACACCATTTGCACTTGTAGTGGGATGTTCTTGCATCTCGTCATTATATTTATAATAAAAATCATCACCAATAGTAAGTGAGCCGTCCGAATTAAGATGAATTGAAAGGAGATCCTCTTCAGTTAAAACTGCCGGAGAGGACTGGGCAACAACACTTATTGGGGTTATATGATAAGTAGTTATTTTTGCAATATCGTTGTCACAATTTAAGGAGATAACCTTAGCATTGATTTCATTTTTCCAGTTACCAAGTAGGTCATTTTGTAGTCCACATCCTATTGATAGATTGGAATATATTGCCCATAAATAAAAAGTAAGGATGAGAAGAGGTTTCATTAAACAGATCGATAATCATAAATATGTTCAGCAAGTATACAATAAATTCGAATTTATAGCGATTGGGCTTTGACTAAATTCAAAACCAGAGCCGCCACAAAATTAGGTCTATTTGTATTACACCATGCCCAACCGGCGTCGCGGCGAAGAACTGCCATTAAGTTAAGGAAAAGTGGCTTTAAAATGTAGGTTGGGTCCCTGGCCTAATGGCGCTGCCTTAAGCTCTTTCTCTCTATGCACTACGTCCCGCGACTTATTCGCGGGATCCAGAAATCTCGCTCTGTGCCTAGAGCCCCAACAAAGGGCTATATGTCAGGCGTTGGGCCAGGACCCACATGGCATAACGCTATAGTCCTATTATCCCGCTTTAATTTGATTCACCGCCGCCTGATTTAGATGAGTTACAATTAAACTAACTAGCTTCACTGCTTGATTATAATCACGTTTATCAAATACTCCAGCTTGCTGGTGTGCATAGCGAATCGGTACACCTATGTTAATACTGGGAACACCAGAACCAGATCCTTGAACTTTGGAACCATCCTGACCATAACCTGTTTCTGATTCTAGTTGGACTGAAATATTATTTTTTTTCGCCAAATCTAAGATCCAATTTAACAACTCTTGATGCGGAATCATTGAACGATCGTATACAAATAAAGTAGGACCCTTGCCTAACGCAATACGACCTTTGCGCTCTGCAATTAAGGCAGGATAATCATCGGCAATACCCACTTCAATATTTATAGTAATATCAGGGCGCGTGCTATTAAAAACAGTACTAGCGCCACGCAACCCAACTTCTTCTTGGACTGTAGCTGCAGTATAAAGCTGGTTTGGATGTGCTTGCGTTTTAATGGAATCCAAAACATCACCAATAAGAGCCAATCCCAGCCTATCATCAAGAGCTTTTGCTAAAAAGCGATTTTCGCTTAAGGGACTAAATTGACTGGCCGGAGTGACTTGTAATCCCGGACGAACATTAAATTTTTCTTCAGCCTGCTCTTTTGTTTCAGCGCCGATATCAAGAAAAATAGCACTGCCGGCAGGTAATTTATTTTTTTTGGCCTCTTCAATAAGGTGGGTTGAATCCATACCAGAATACGCAAGTATAGGTCCTTTAGGAGTAGATACTGTCCATCGTTGTGCAAAGATTACTGCAGGTGGGATACCCCCTAAAGGGATAATTTTCAAAAATCCATCTGAAGTAATAGATTCGATCATATAACCCACCTCGTCCATATGCGCCATCAGCAGGACACTTGGGCCTTTTTGATCTGCTTTATATTGACCGATTAAATTCCCCATTCCATCTACGCTAACATTCTGCATGGATTGTTGCCATTGCTGTTTTACAACATCACGCACCGATTTTTCAAAACCAGAAGCACCAGCTAAATCGGTTAATTTCGCCAATGAATTTTGATCTGCGCTGACAAAAGGAGAGCTCAGCATCATCAAACCAGCTATAAGTACATTTAATTTTTTCATGGGGATATCCTTATTAAAGCAAAAAAAAGAGCCTGTATATGGGCTCTAGCTTATTCTACCCTATTTAAGTTATTATTAGTTTTTTATTATTTGTATCTTTTCATCATGCTAACCGCCATCGTCATTCCTGCTCGTTATGCTTCAACTCGTTTACCAGGAAAGCCTCTGGTAATGATTAATGGTCAAACTATGCTACAACGTGTGGTACGTTTATCACTTGCTGCTACACAAGGACTAAAAAATGTTTTTGTGGTTGTTGCAACAGATGATGAACGGATTGCCGAACATTGTAAGGACATCGATGTAAGAGTCATGATGACTTCACCGGAAGCTGTAAGCGGCACCGATCGGGTGGCTGAAGCGGTACAGCAAATGACTGACAAACCTGATTTCATTTTAAACATGCAAGGTGATGCTCCCTTAACACCACCAGACTTTTTACGTGCAATGATCGATTCTTTTGCTGCATCAACCTGCGATTGTGTCACACCTGTAACACAATTAACCTGGAATCAACTTGATGATTTTCGCAGCAACAAACGAACTACACCCTTTAGCGGTACAAGCGCCGTATTTGATGAACAAACTGGGAATGCTTTTTGGTTCAGTAAAAATATAATTCCCGCAATGCGTAAAGAAGAAGAATTACGCAAAAAAAACGATAAAAGCCCTGTATTTCGCCACATCGGTTTGTATGGCTATTCACTGGATATGCTAAAAAAATACATCACTTTACCTGAAAGTAGATTTGAAAAACTTGAAGGATTAGAGCAATTACGAATAATAGAACATGGTTACACAATACGTTGTGTTCCTGTTGATTATAAAGATCGGGCAAGCATGTCAGGTGTTGATAGTCCTCAAGATATTGCACGGGCTGAAGCATTAATCCACAAATATGGTGAATTATTACCTTAAGAGACAATATCAATATGACTACTCGACTACTTATTGCACGCCATGGCAATACTTTTGCACCAGATGAATTGCCAAGGAGAGTAGGCATCACCGATTTGCCGCTCGTTGATAGCGGCTTAGCACAAGGACGTTTGCTAGGCACCTACCTGAAAAATAATGATCTTGTTCCAGATGTTATTTTTACCTCAAAACTAAAACGCACAATACAAACCTCAGAACAAGCACAACGTACGATGGGCACAAATTTAACCATTGAAACTTTGTCTCTATTCAATGAAATTGATTATGGACCTGATGAAAATCAGCCAGAAAATCAAGTAGTCGCTCGTCTAGGAAAAGAAGCGATAAACGCTTGGGAAACACAAGCCATAGTGCCCAAAGATTGGAAAGTTGATCCTGAAACGCTCATTAAACATTGGATGGATTTTTCCGCGCGTCTTCGCCACGATTTTGCAGGGAAAATATGCTTGGTGATTACTAGCAATGGTATCGCCCGCTTTTCACCTTATTTAACTGGTGATTTTGCAAATTTCAGTTCTCAATATAACATCAAGATTGCAACGGGAGCTTTATGTTTATTTGAGCATAACGAAGCATCCAATGTATGGAAGTGTAATGCATGGAATGTAAAACCGTAATAACTATCTAAAGCAGGTGCACAAAGTATTAATGTTAATAGAATACTCGAAAATAGACAGCACAGCCCGAGGAATCTCGAGCTGGTTAAGCTAAGTTGATCTTAATTTCTTATTTCCAAATTCAGCGATTAACCCACATGGGCAAAACGACGATCGCTTTCATGAATTGATTTTTTAACCAATTCATCCATAGCCAAATTGGGTTCACAGGATTGATAAATCGTTTTTAAAGGGGAAACATCTACTGTTGCATTTGTCACGTCATTTTGCAAATAACCATCGATATTTCTAAAAGTCAGGTATTTATCTGTAGCGAACTCGTGGCATTCTGCCATAGTTTCATCCTGGCATATTGAAAACCTGATTAAGTGTTCTGCATGAAAAGGCTCTTTATTTTGAGAAAAAACATATTGCATATCGTAAAGCAGACTATTTGAACCAGCGCAAAAATAATACCCGGATTGAAATTTGTTATTTTCGAATACATCACTACGAATATATCGACCTTCGCCAGATTGCAAACCAGCAAGAGTTACTGTATGTGTTGTTATTTCTTTAGGACTTGTTTCAGCGAAAGCAAAATCGGTTAAAATCAAACTACATAGTATCAAGGCAACTTTCATCATTCTGCTTTAACTCCTTAGTGAATTAAATATTCCTTGCTATGGTTTTATTCCAACTCATATCAAGGAACATAGAAAATTAAATAGTTATCCATTGCTGATAACTTGTTTTAACATTAATGTCTAACGCTGAATAATTCAGTCAGGTATTATACCCTATTTCATACTAATAGTGCAAAATTTTATAAATTGATCCTCATTTTAAACGAAATTAAGTTGAAATGAGACACTATATAAAAACTCCCCCGCCAACCAAAATGCCCACCTATTAACCATAATGCAAATTAAATAACAACCAATTGATTTCACGTAAAAATAATACTTTGCTATTGAAAAAAAATAAGTTATAACTCTTTTACCTGATCTATGGACTGACAGGTAGATAAGATAGGACAGTATATGCTGAATATTATTTTTTCATGGAGTGAGAAAATGAACAGTAAAGTATTTTCGCAACGCTTCAATCGCGAGTTAGCTGCATTGGGATTTCCAGAAGATTTAACTGAAAAAATCAAGGCTGTATCTAAAGTATTTAGCGTTTCACGTCACTTGGCAAATTCTCTAATTTTTGGACATATTCTTCCAGAGACAACACAATTAGATAAAATTGCTGAAATTTTGGAGGTTTGCCCACAATGGTTAAGTGGTGCAACGGACAGAAAAAAAACCTATCCAAGCCGTGAAGTAGCAGATAGTTCGACATAATTTGAGCTAAGCATTAAAAATATTATATAATGTGTATAAACTTTAAAAACCCGTTGGCTTCTACTACAATGCCGACTGCTTTTTTAAGAAGATTTTCTGTACTTGATCTTAATTGTCATTAAGTACAGTATTGTTTGTGTTGATTTCCACACTAAAATGCTTTTTATTCATATCGCGGACTATTACCACCATGGAATGCTTAAGTTTTTGTATTGCTAAAACCATTGATTTAGCACGTATAGATAATTATTTTAAAAATTCATCAACTGAATTTACTTCAATGAAATCTCGAGATGTTTTAAAACTGAGTTCTAATCAGAATAAAAAACAGACTATATTCATTTTTAAAAATGGCACCGTAGTTTCATGGGGAATCAAGCGTTATAAAATTAACGACTACTTGAATACCATTAAGCTTTTATTTGATAAACCGGTTAACCTTTTGGTACATGACGAGTTCCATTATCAATACAATAATAAAACCACTATTGAGCCGCACGATTTTTTTGATGTAGATTGTTTAAATATCGAAGATGAAAGTGAAGAACTAAAACTTAGTTTATCCTATGGATTTTCTCAATCAGTTAAGTTGCAGTATTTTGAGACTATTATTGATGGACTGATTGAAAAATATAATCCCATGATTCAAAATCTCTCACTTAGGGGTGAGATGGAGATTAGTCGCACTCAAATACAACAAATTATTGGCGAAATTCTTGGCGCCAAGAGTGAAATGAATTTAATTAGTAATTTTCTTTATCATCCAAAATATTTTTGGCAACATCCCACCCTTGAAGAACATTTCATCATGCTCGAGCGTTATTTACATATGCAAAGACGCGTTAATGCAATTAATCATCGCTTAGATACATTAAATGAAATTTTTGATATGTTTAATGGCTATTTGGACAATCGTCGCGGCCATAATTTAGAAATTATCATTATAATACTAATCATTTTGGAAATTATAGTTGCTGTATTAAACGTGCATTTTTAATAAATTAAGCTTTAATGAGCAAATTTTAATAAAACAAGCTATTCTTAAAAAAAACATATAATAAATCTGTATCAATTATGCTTACTAAAACAAATCAACTTAATGAAGCTCAGCTTAAAGCACTAGAGCAATTAAAAACCGTATGTAGAAAAACCGACGGAAGCGTTCCCAATTTATACATACACTTATTAATGCAAAAAAGAAATTTGCCGACTAGTCTCTTATATTATGAGAAAAAACGATTAGTTGGGTTCTTAAGCGTTTTTTTCTTTTATGAAGATGCTGTTGAAATTGCCTTACTTGTCCATCCATCTTTTCGTCGAAAAGGTATTGCCAAAAAATTGCTTCGCAATATCTTACCCATTATTAGAGAACAATTTTTTTTCAAATTGATTTTCTCCGCTCCTTCACATCAAAACAATCATTGGCTACCTGCTCATGGGTTTTCTTATAAACATAGTGAATATTATATGGAGCGTCATGATTTAAATCCTTTACTTGATTACAAAAAAAATCTGACTTATCGTGTTGCATCAGATTTGGACATTCCTTTGCTTTGTACCCTTGATGAAGCATGTTTCTTAAAAACACAAGAAGAATTAGTTCCGCGTTTTCAACACATACTTAGTGATAGAAATTACCAAATATTTCTTGCTTTTGAGAATAATCAACCCGTTGGTAAAGCTCATTTTCGCTGGCAAGACAATGGAGCAACCCTTTCTGATATTGCTGTTTTACCCAGCATGCAAGGAAAAGGCTTTGGAACCGCTTTGATTACGCACTGTATAAATTATGCTTTGAGTGAAGGTAAACCCCATCTCAATCTCGATGTAGAAACTCACAATAAAAAAGCGCTTAGTTTATACACTCGATTAGGATTTCTGACTCAAAATGCTTGTGATTATTGGGAAATTAACTTAAACCTGCTAATACAAAAACTAGTTAAAATAAAACGCCGCCCATAAATTGACTCGGGTCTATGTGATTAAAAGAGGTACAATCGAAATCTGATTTTATCTGTAACAGAGTTACGAATTTTCGAAGAAGCCTAGAATCCTACTCGAAAACATAAACCTCTTCATATAGGGCTTGACAGAATTTAAAGCCCACCTTTAGTATTATACCCTTTGCTACATTAGTTTTCGTGTGTTTTAGGCAATTTGAATTTTTTAAAAAATCATAGAATAAAAACTAAAAACTGATGTAAAAGGGTATATCTTAAAAAAAGACCATGAAAAAAGGATCGTGAATGAAAAAGAGGGCTGTAATAACCGGCATGGAAATAACCTCCTCCATTGGAACAGGATTAAATAAATTTTGGGAAGCAGCAAGTCAAGGACGGTGCGGAATAAAAAAAATCCAAAGCTACGACCCTTATCCTTATCCAACCCAAATTGCTGGAGAGATTACCGATTTTTCTTTGGAGCATCTTTCTCAATTTAATAAAAATAAACGTTATCCACGTGCTGCCCAATTTGCATTATATTGTACTCACAAAGCAATAGAACAGTCAGGACTTACCACATCTGAACTCTGTAATGCTGGGACCTATATAGGTACAGGAATGGGAGGCTTTCCAGAATCAGAAACCAGCTATAAAATGTTTTTTACTGAAAGTTGGAAAAAAATGCCCGCTCTGACTGTCATCAGAGGTATGTCCAATTCCATTGCAAATTTTATAGCCATAACATTTGGTCTTGGTGGACCCAACTCAACAATTTCAAATGCCTGTGTTTCATCAGCTGACGCCATAGCTACGGCATATCAACAGATTACTCAAGGCAAAATCTCCACTGCCATTTGTGGTGGTACTGAAGCGCCCCTCATGGAGTCAATAATGTCAGCTTGGTGTAAGCTGAAAGTAATGTCTACTAATAATGACTGTCCTACAAAATCTTGCCGGCCTTTTGAACTTAATCGTGATGGAATGGTCATGGCGGAAGGAGCAGGTATTTTAGTTATTGAAGAATTAAGTCAAGCTAAAGCACGAGGCGCTCCCATTTTTGCAGAAATCATTGGATGCGGATCTAGCTGCGATGCATTTCATATCACCGCACCTTCTTCAAATGGGCAACAGAGGGCCATTCTCACTGCTTTAGATGATGCAAAACTATCACCTCAGGACGTCCAATATATCAAAGCTCACGGTACGGGCACACCCTTAAACGATAAAACTGAAACTCAAACCATTAAATCAGTCTTTGGAGAACAGGCCTATGCGATACCGATTACCGCACAAAAAGCCATGATCGGACATGCTATAGGTGCTTCCGGAGTAATGGAGGTCATTTCTACCTCTCTAAGCATGCAACATGATATGCTATTACCAACTATTAATTTAGAAACCCCCGATCCCCTTTGCGATCTAGATTATGTACCCAATATAACACGTAAAAAATCCATTGATATTGCATTATCTAATCATTTTGCCTTCGGCGGAGCTAACGTTGCCTTGGTTTTACGTAGGTATATAAAATAAAGGTTAAAACACATAGCTTAAACTAAACAACAATTCTGTAGTATAGAGATGAGGCATGCCTGGGCCTTGGTTAAGATTTGTAGCGGAATCACCACCTAGATAATTTTTACCCCAATCTGCAAACTCAACACCTAAGCCTACTTGCCAGTTAGGACTTAACATTTTTTGTACTCCAAGTCCGAGAGTATAAGAAAAAGCGACTACACTATTCGTATCAAACCAATATTTAGGATAGAGAACTGGATTAATTGTTGTAGAAAGAAAATCATGAGCATGGTTAAAACCCACGCCAAAACTGCCGCTGAGATAGGGTTGTACTAATGCGAAACCATTTGCAATTAGTTTACCCTTCATTTCAGCACGTACATGGCTCACTTTATAACTATAAGTATAAACATTGGGTACCCCATTAACATTAACCACACCAGAAAGACTGGCATCACTGGCGGCAGCAACTCCAAGACCAAGTTGCCCAATAACATTGCTAGCACCTATAAAATTCTGTAAGCCGAAATATAATTCACCAGTTCCTAAAAAATCCGATTTGGAATCAGCAATATAATAATTGGACATAGGAGGTGGAAAAGGATACAGATATTGATCCTTCCCTGGATTTGACCACGCAGGACCTCCGCTGATCGTGATAATTGAGGACCAGGCCTGTGCTACAACTGGAGCATATAAATCAACCGTAGCTAACACATTTGTGGTAAATAAAGCACAAAATCCAAAAATGAATATTCCTCTAAACATACCTATCCTTTTGATTTTATTCATAGTCATCCCAAAATAGTCAAGTTAATTTTATACCTTATTTAGATCTACTTTTCTATACTTCATACATTCTCATTTTTTCCTCGAAAATGAAGTATAAGGGGTATATAATTAGCTATTTTGCAAAAGGCCAACAAATGAGTTATTCGCTAGGTGATATAGCAACTAGGGTGCAAGGGGTAGTTATAGGAGATGACTCAATTCGCATTTCTTCCTTATCGCCTATTAATGAAATTATTCCTGGAAGTCTGGTATTTGCGGACAACAATGAAAATATAAAATTAGCAGAAGTTTCATCGGCGGCTGCCATATTAGTCAGCCAACATATTTCTAGTTCTCAAAAACCATTAATTCAGGTCCAGCATCCTTTTAAAGCTTTTATTACCCTCATGCATCATTTCAATCCTTCACAAAAAATTACTCCTTGCGTTCATCCTACTGCCATTATTGGGGAAGAAGTACAACTTGGTGAACAGGTGTTTATAGGTCCATATGTTGTGATTGAATCAGGTAGTGTCATTGGAGACAATTGTGTTCTCAAAAGCCATATCCATATCGGTCATAACGTTACAATTGGGAATAACAGCACTATCCATTCGCACGTTACCATATACGACAAGTGTCAAATTGGCAGTAAAGTCACAATACATGCTTCTACTGTTATTGGTTCGGATGGTTTTGGTTATACCTTTGTTGATAATAAACACCTCAAAGTCCCGCATATAGGGCATGTTATTATTGAAGATGAAGTGGAAATAGGTGCAAATAGCGCAGTAGATCGAGCTACTATGGGTGCAACTGTAATAATTAGGTAAGCACAATATTCTGTGTGGATTTACTGGTATAGCGGGAAGTACTACTTCTGGAGATCATGTTATTTTTGCCGCCAATGTTGGTGTTAGTGACCACGTACGCATTGATGATGGTGTAGTATTAGGTGCTCGGACAGGAGTGCCCCCTAACAAACATCTGAAAGCAGGAAACGTTTATTTAGGCAACCCAGCACGACCTAAAGATATTGCAATTCAACATGAGCTAAGCGTCAATCGTATTCCTTTAATGCGGAAAAAAATTAAAGCACTTTCGGAACAAATTGATTTATTGAAAAAACAACTAGGAACTGTTGACCATTCGCTGGATTGAAAACAAACCTAGTCACACAAGAGGCAATTATGAAATCCCCCTTGATTCTCATTGACGGTTCATCCTATTTTTTCCGTGCATTCCATGCGCTACCTCCTTTAACCAATTCAAAAGGACAACCGACAGGAGCCATCTATGGGGTGGCTAATATGATTAAAAAACTCATTAAGGATTATCAACCGGAAGAATTGGCTGTAGTCTTTGATGCTAAGGGAAAAACATTTAGGGATGAATGGTATCCAGAATATAAAGCGCATAGGCCACCTATGCCCCAAGAGCTTAGTTCACAATTTGAACCTTTAATCCAGTTATTACAAGCATTGGGACTTCCCATATTAATTATTGAGGGGGTTGAAGCGGACGATGTCATTGGAACTTTGGCCAAACAAGCTACTGAGCAAGGGATTCCTGTAGTCATTTCTACAGGGGATAAAGATATGGCTCAACTTGTCAACGAACATATCTCCCTCATCAATACTATGAGTAATTCAAGCATGGATATTGAAGGGGTCAAAACCAAATTTGGAATAACACCTGAACAAATTATTGATTACCTTAGCCTTATTGGTGATAACGTAGATAATGTTCCTGGAGTCACCAAATGTGGGCCTAAAACAGCAGTCAAATGGCTAATGGAATACCAAACTCTCGACAATCTAATCCAAAATGCACATGAAATAGGTGGTAAAATTGGTGAATATTTACGTGCAAGCATTCCACAATTAGCGTTATCCAAAAGATTGGTCACCATTAAAACAGATGTAGCTTTACCATTAAGCTGGGGGGAATTAAGACCAAGCCTTATGCAGAAAGAACGATTAATCGAACTAGTTCGTGAGTTTGAATTTAAAAATTGGCTAAAGGAACTCTTAGAAGAAACTGAAAAGTCATCTCCAGAAAAAGTAAGTGTTACAAACACAGCTTTTGAAATGATTACTACCAATCAACAATTAAATCATTGGTTGAATCAACTGCAAAATTGCGATGTATTCTGCCTCGATACAGAAACAACCAGTCTTGATATCATGACAGCAGAAATTGTAGGAATTTCCTTGGCAATTGAAGAGGGAAAAGCAGCATATATTCCATTATGTCATACAGATGGCAGCCCACAGTTAATTCGGGAGGAAGTATTGAGTGCCTTAAAACCGATATTAGAAAATCCGACTATAAAAAAAATCGGTCAAAATCTCAAATACGATTACTCTGTTTTGAAAAATCATGGTATTTGTTTACAGGGTATTCGTTATGACACGATGTTGGAATCCTACGTGCTCAGCAGTGGTACAGGTCGCCATGATATGGATTCTCTAGCTTTAAAGTATCTGGGGCATAAGACCATCAGCTATGAAGATGTTGCAGGGAAAGGAGCAAAACAGCTGCGTTTCGATCAAATTCCAGTTGATAAAGCAGGTGCTTATGCAGCAGAAGATGTAGATATTACTCTCCAACTTCATCATAAACTCTTGCCTATGATTCCAGAATCCGTACAAAAAGTATTTAGTGACATAGAGATACCCTTGATCACGGTACTTGCAGACATGGAGAGGCTTGGAGTACTCGTTGATCCTCTAACACTTGAACAACATGGGAACCGATTAAAAGAGCGTATTTATGCACTGGAAGAAGAAGCCTTAGCTCTAGCAGGTAAACCTTTCAATCTGAACTCTCCCAAACAATTACAAGAAATTCTCTTTGATACACATAAGCTTCCTGTTATCGCAAAAACACCCACGGGACAACCTTCAACAGCCGAATCAGTACTACAAGAGCTATCGTATGATTATCGTCTTGCAGCTGTAATTCTTGAATATCGTAGTTTAACCAAACTAGTTTCTACTTATATCGATTCTCTGCCTAAAAAAATTAATCCGCAAACTCATAGAATTCATACATCTTATAATCAAGCGGTCACGGCCACTGGCAGACTCTCCTCCAGCGAACCTAATTTACAAAACATTCCTATACGCAGTGAAGAAGGCCGTCTGATTCGTACTGCATTCATCGCTCCTGAAAACTGTATCATTCTTGCCGCAGATTATTCTCAAATTGAATTACGTATCATGGCTCATTTATCACAAGATGAAAATTTGCTAAAAGCCTTTGCTCAAGGCTGGGATATTCATGCAGCAACTGCCAGCGAAATTTTTGAAACACCATTAGAAGATGTGAGCAACGAACAACGACGCAGAGCGAAAGCAGTGAATTTTGGATTGATTTATGGGATGTCCTCTTTTGGTTTGGCAAAACAAATTGGGGTGGAACGTCAAGATGCGCAATATTATATCAATACTTATTTTCAACGATACCCAAAAGTATTGGAATACATGAACAGGACCCGTGAACAAGCTCATCAACAGGGTTACGTAGAAACATTATTCGGCAGACGCTTGTATTTACCTGAAATTAATACCCGCAATCTCATGCGACAAAAAGCAGCAGAGCGAACAGCCATTAATGCACCCATGCAAGGAACTGCAGCAGACATCATTAAAAAAGCCATGTTATCCATTGCAAACTGGCAGAATAATCAAAAAAACTCGCCGGCAAGAATGATCATGCAAGTCCATGACGAATTAGTTTTTGAAGTAAAAAATAATGAGATAGAGCCAACTAAAAATACAGTTCGAGAATTAATGGAACATGCAGTGAAACTATCTGTACCACTTGTAGTTTCTATTGGGACAGGAGTTAATTGGGATGCCGCCCATTAAGGCAAGCCAAACATGTCGCATAAGGACGGAGATTGTTCTAAATTAACACTTAAGATTGGTTTCCTGCAAATATGCGATTTTTCACCCTTTGCTGATCGAAATAATGACTCAAAGTTTTGCGAATACATTCAGGACTTACTGTTTTAGTCCAAGTGTTATATTCGTTAACTAATCGATTATGTTGAATAAAAACTTTGGCAAAAGCCCCTCGCATAAACTCTGAGTCTGACCAAACAATAAGAGGAAGATAGGGGTATTTTTGCAGCAATTGAGCAGCAAGCTGTGGGCCATGAGTTGATAATTCATCAATCAAACTCAGTTCTCCATCAATAATTACCAAATCCGGTATATTAATCTCCAAAGCAGATAAAGCATCGTGACTATTATTTACAATAGCTACTAAAGAGGATGGATTAACCAATTCCAAAAGACGGCACAAGCAAAATGCATTAAAAGCGTTGTCTTCAATAATTAATACACGCATTTTTGACTCCCTGTCATTTATGAATTAAGTATAAAGATCAAACCTTAAGGAAGACTTAACAAGTTAATAAAATTAAAGGTCAAAAAAGGGAACATTTCTATTTTGCCGCCACACAATTGGAAAAATTATAACCGCTTAATATAATATTACGATAGAATGCTTGGAATTTATTATTTAGGGGAAAATATGCCTTTAGTATTATCGCTTTACGGGTCTTCTTCAAAATCAAAAAATATTCATCTTATTATCGATAGAAATAATTTGATTTTTAGTGTATCAAAATTTGATACCTCTATGATGACTCAAGAACGCAAGGAAAAAATGGAAAAACTCCCTTATATTATTATCAACCGCATTGGTGAAGTAGCCAATTCTGTAATACAGAACTATAAAATATCAAAGCATTATAAACCCCTTAATAAAATTTTTGCCAGAACCACTGATCCTCGACATGATTCTCGTGAACATTTATGCGAATGGGATAAGGGAAACGCACATTATCATTTGCTATTTAAAAATGACGTTAACTACGATCTGCTCAAAAAAATATTTCGAGATTCTTCATGGGAAGCTTGCTCTGAATTAATCTCTAAAACCTGCATCAATGAACTTTTAGATATAGCCGAAAATTATTTCGACCAAAGCAGCAGTGATTCCAATATGCAGCAAATCGAAAATGAATATCGCCAGGATAAAAAAAATCAAGATATCAACGCAAAAATTTCTGTTTTATCGAATAGCCTATTTATGCTCAAAAATGAACAAAATGATGAAGCAAAACATCTTGATAAAAGATTAACCATACTATCGCTTCTTTAATAAGCAAGCTATGGGTAGTCGTTCACGGGATATGTAAATTTCGTCGTTGCGAGCCTTGGCGAAGCAATCTAGTACGATGCTTCGTTAAAAATCTGCACTAGAATTCCTTCACTTCGTTCGCAATGACGACACTTTTTTGCAGGTAATATAAAAATTACACAGACCGTGAATGATCACAGCTATGGATACATACTGGAGATACTTATATCATTGGCGCTACACTAAACATCAAAATCATGAGCCAATTGACGCCTATTCGCACGAAAATAGGTTATGGGGGAGTATTCTAGTAAATCAGATAATTTTTCCATATAAATACAAGCAAAACGGTCCACTTGATAAGCAAAATAACTTTCTTCTGCTCCGGCGCGAAAAATCCGATCCCATTTTGGATTAAAATAAGTTTGCTGCTCTTGCAATAATTTTAGAAGTTGCGCATCAATTTTACTGATTTGTGATTGTAATTCCTGGATTTCTTCATTGTATTGTTTTGAATCTTCATCAATACTTTTAGTATTTAAACTCACATAGTGTTTTTCTAAATCTTTTTTTATTTCCATCGCCTCGATTATTTTTTTCTCGATCGGCAATACTCGCTCTTGAGCAGCTATTTCTGCACCAAGCTCTTCCACAACCAAAGCCGTGCGCCAATTACAATCTTTTTTCAATCTTAAGATATCACCATAAATGTGATCTCCAATGTAAAGAATTTCATCACCCTGAACATGCAAGTCTTCGGTGAATTTTTTTGCATTACCTCCTTGATACACTCCTGAAACTACAGGTCCCATTGTGTTGGTCATCGATCCATTTGCAGGATTAATAGATAAAAATCGTAGATTATCATAAAAAAATCTTGGTTTATTAGCCAGGGTAATAACAAATTCGAACAAATTAATCCAGCTTTCTCCCTTCTTTAAAAAGGGATTAATTGCATATTCCAACAAAATCTTGGTATATGAATAATCAGAGTTTGTCAGTATAAATATTTTTTTTCCATGATGAATATAATGCTTCAATCCTTCAACTACAGCACGTTCTTTAATCACATACGTAGATAAATTTTTGCTAATAATTGTTTTTAAACTACCATCTGAATGAACTTTATCCACACAAAATTGTACGTCTTGAGCAATGGTTTGATAATTAGGTATCTCCATGTCATACAAGTTATCTTTTAAATGAACTAGCTGCCCATACAAAACACAAAAAGCGATGGAAAAAGCCGTATCAATAGCCATGTAATTAGGATCACTCAAATCAACATAGATACTTCGATAAATTTTTTGTTGTTCACTAAAATCAATGTGCTGAGTACCATGATAACTTTGCCGAATGGCGCCATAACGACTCAATTTCAAAATATTACCGTTCTTTCTATCAATAACTAAACCACGAATAGCCTCATTATAATTAAAATTCAATTTTTTAATCTGTTCAGGATATGACTTTACTGCTACCAGTTGCTCTTTAACTAATTGATAAACTAAAGATTCAAAGTTTTCAGAATTATAGCGAATCAACGTATGATCCATATCGAGACCAATTAACTTGATTTTTTTCATATTAAGAATTCGATTTACAAAAACTCTATTTTCGCTCATTATTCAAAACCTGTTTGTTATTTGATCCGCTTAAAAAAATAGGTTCTACCAGAACTCCACTGGTTCTACGTCCCGGTGTACGTACTCAGTTCTTTATTTGAACAAATGACGGGGATTCCGGTAAGACTATAAAAAATAGCTATTTCACTCGTTTAACACCCTCTTGGGATGCCAGCAAAATTATATCTGCTCTACGATGTGCAAATATGCCATTCTCTACCACTCCAGTGATCTTATTGATGCGATCTTCTAAATCCATGGGATCATTAATTGTTAAGTTAAAAACATCAAGAATAATATTACCATTATCAGTAACAAAACCTTCTCTATATTCTGGGTCGCCTCCTAATTGAACCAATTGCCGAGCAACCAGACTTCTCGCTGAAGGAATAACTTCTACAGCAACAGGGAAATTTCCCAATTGCCGTACTAACTTAGACTCATCCACAATACAAATAAATTTTTGAGAAACTTGTGCTACAATTTTCTCACGGGTATGAGCGCCGCCGCCGCCTTTAATCATTTCACCGGACTCAGTTACTTCATCAGCGCCATCAATATAAATAGTTAAGTCCTCTACGGAGTTTAAATCGATAACCGGTATTCCCTCCGCACGCAATAAAGCCTCTGTTGCTTTGGAACTGGAAACACAAGCATCAATTTTATGCTTTATTTTCGTCAATTCCTTAATAAAAAAATTCACTGTGGAGCCAGTCCCCACGCCAACTACTGCTTCATCTTCAATATATTCCAACGCAGCTTTTGCGACTCTAATTTTTAAATCACTCATCAAGAAGCACTCTCGTTTCTTTGCCTTAAAATTTCATATAAAGAAACACCAGTGGCTACGGAGACATTTAAACTCTCTACACTGCCTAACATTGGCAAAGAAAACAACCCGTCACAGTGTTCGCGAGTCAATCGGCGCAGACCTTCCCCCTCCGCTCCCATAACAAGAGCTACTGCACCAGTGCAATCTGTTTTATATAATGAATTAGTCGTTTCACCAGCGGCGCCATAAATCCATACACCATGCTCTTTTAAAAGTTCCATAGCACGCACCAAATTAGTGACTCTTACTAAAGGGACTGACTCAGCTGCCCCACATGCTACCTTACTTACTGCAGGAGTAATGTTGGCGCTTTTATCTTTGGGGATCAATACAAAATCAACACCAGTTGCATCCGCGGTGCGCAGACAAGCGCCAAGATTATGCGGATCAGTAATCCCATCCAGAATAAGTATCAACGCAGGTTGTTTGCTAGACTCTAATAAAGCAAGTACATGCGATTCATTATAGTTAGGCAATGGAGTAGCATTTGCCACAACGCCTTGATGGGAAAAATCAGCAAAGCGCTGATTCATTTTTTGCATACTTAATTTTTCAATATTGATATTCGCAAGTATGGCCTTATCCAATATATCTTGCAGTCGCTTGTCCACACGATCCTGGCTTATAAAAAGCTTTTTTGTCACCCGATGAGGATTTGATAATAAAGCAGAAACTGCATGCATACCATAAACAAACTGATCACTCATGACTTACTGATTCCTCTACAGGCTCAAAATCGATTTTACGCTCATCTAAATCCACTCGAGCAACCAATACCGTCATGTTGTCACCTAAACGATAAACTTGGCCTCCACGAGTTCCAACAAGTCGATGTTTTACAGAATCAAAAGTATAATAATCATTTTTTAAAGAAGTCACGTGTACTAAACCTTCAACATAAATTTCATCAAGTTCAACAAAAATTCCAAAACTGGTAACAGCTGAAATTCGTCCTTTAAATACTTGACCTAATTTGTCTTGCATGTATTCACATTTTAACCAGGAAACTACTTCACGTGTGGCATCATCTGCACGACGTTCAGTCATAGAGGAATACTTACCCAAACGGTTCATATCTTCATGAGTATAAACAAATTCATAAAGAGGTTGCTCATCTAATAAATGACCTATTGCACGATGAATTAATAAATCAGGATAACGTCTGATAGGTGATGTAAAGTGAGTATAGGCAGAATAAGCCAAGCCAAAATGGCCTTCATTTGCTTCAACATAGCGGGCTTGTTTCAAAGAACGCAACATCACTGTTTCAATCAGATGTTGGTCGGGCCGTCCTTCTATAGCATTCATGGTCCGTTGGAAATCTTTAGGTCCAGGTTTTTTACCCCCGCTTAACTGTAAGCCTAATTCACCCAGAAACTGCCTCAAAGCAATAATCTTATCTTCTTCAGGAGCTGCAGGCACACGATAAAGCGCTGGAATTGTTGCTTTTTCCAAAAATCGTGCAGTAGAAACATTTGCTGCTAACATGCATTCTTCAATTAACTTATGAGCATCATTACGAATCACTGGAACGATACATTGAATTTTTTTGTTTTCATCAAATTCGATTCTTGTTTCTGTAGTTTCAAAATCCATAGCACCACGCAACTTACGGGTGACTAACAAAACCTGATATAAATCATACACAGCTTGCAACGTAGGCCATAAAGGGGCATGTTGCTCATCGGTTGCCCCTTGAGCAAGCCATGAGCCAACTTGTGTGTAGGTTAATCGAGCATGTGAATGAATAACCGCTCGATAAAAACGCGAACGAGATATTTTACCTTCCTTACTGATAGCCATTTCGGCCACCATACAAAGGCGATCAACATGAGGATTTAAAGAGCATATACCATTGGATACAGCCTCAGGGAGCATGGGGATGACCTTGCCAGGAAAATAAACTGAATTTCCACGACGAGCAGCTTCTTTATCTAACGCTGAGTCTTGTGTTACGTAATGACTCACATCAGCTATAGCAACATATAATTGAAAACCACCATTAGATTTTTTATAACAATAAACTGCATCATCAAAATCTTTAGCGTCTTCGCCATCAATAGTCACAAAAGGGAGACTACGTAGATCAGCGCGCTTCTTGATTTGCTCTTCTGTAACATGTTGTGGAATTTTTGCTACTTCAATATTTACATCCTCAGGCCATTCAAAAGGAATACCATGAGCATAGAGTGCAACCTGAATTTCCATGCCAGGAGCCATATGCTCGCCTAAAACATGGATAATGTTACCTATAGCTTGGGTTCGTTTACTCGGAAAGGTGATTAACTCGACTAAAACGATTTGTCCATTTTGAGCTCCATTAACCATTTCCTGCGGAATGGAAATATCCTGCGTTAAATGTTTACTATCAGGCAAAACAAAATTGACTCCATGATCTGTAAAAAAACGCCCCACAACGGTGGCATTAGCATGATCGATTACTTCATGGATCTTCCCCTCAGGTCTTCCACGTCGGTCTGTGCCTACTTGATAGGCAAGAACTAAATCTCCATGCATCACCGCCCGCATTTCTTTTGCAGACAAAAACATGTCCTCCGCTCCATCATCAGGAACGAAAAAACCAAAGCCATCAGGATGCCCTTGAACAGTCCCGCGGGATAAATTAATTTTTTGCATCAAACAAAAACGCCCGCGTCTGTCTTGCATGATTTGTCCATCACGCAACATCGCTTTTAATCTAAATCCCATGGACTCTTGTTTACGCTCATCACTTATATGCAATTTATCAAATAGTTGATTACGCGACATAGGCTTGCCGTATTCATTAAGGGCTTCCATAATGAATTCGCGACTTGGGACCGGATCGTCATATTTTCCACGCTCCCGATCATA
>JACPOX010000103.1:19644-23203 GCA_016191305.1 Legionella longbeachae
CCCGATCATAAAAGGGATCTTTTGATTTTTTACTCACTACTTATCCTGCTTATTTGTATTTTATTATCATAGTATCATTGATAGGATGTAGTCGCGAATTGATGTAAATAAATGTAGAGGGTCTTCACCAAACATGATAATCATTCACCCTGGTTGGGCCAAGGCTCAACCTACATCAATCCACGGTCACACCATTGATACATCATTTATTCTGTTCTACCACTTATCCACTCAACTAGCAAGGGAACCGGGTTGCAACTCAATAAATCATTTATTTGGAATTACAAATCCACGCGCACCCACAGCGGCATTTAACGCAGCTAAAGACATATCTTCTGCCACCCAAAAAGTACTATTCTGCTTATTAGCAGGAATTTTGACCCCCTTTCCTTTCCAGGTACATACTGCAATTGTTCCTTCGCAAGGAACTTGTTGTTCATGTCCCGGTCTGGATTCAATACAATTTAAAATAAACGGTCCTTTTTTCAGGGCTAATGCAGACCACTTTTCACCTTGCAATCGTGTGGTCCATCCCGCACTGGCACCAGGATTTGTAACCGGATGAGTTATCCACAAATCCACAGAGGTCAGATTATGAATATATACCAAACTTTTTGCTTTCGCTTTTAATGTTACTGCTTCACCTTGCACTGTAACCGGCTGACAACCTTTAGGCAAAGTCGATTCAGCGACAGCATAAAAAGATAATAGTGAAAAACAAAAAAAGACCAGTATTCTCATGATGCACTCCAAATTAAATGAGTTTGACAAACAAATCCTTGCGGCCTAGAGTTTAAGTATGTTCAGAACGGGCCTTCAGTATGAAGCATTTTAAGTCTCTTCTTTTTATAGTCCTGTTGACCGGTAGTATACTTGCTTATAGTACTCCAATTGTAGTAGGCGTAGCAAAATCTACTCCTCCCTACTCAGCAGTAGATACAAAAAATCATTATTTTGGCTTTTGTATCGACCTGATTAATGAAGTATGTAAACGCCTTAATGAAACATGTGAATACAAAGCGATGAATGTTAACAAACAAATGGAACAGCTAAATAATGGAGAATTTGATATCACATTTTCTCCAAGCCCAATCACTGATACTACAGCACAAAATTACATGTACAGCATTCCCTATCTGACGAGTAATGGGGTGTTTTTAACAATTAATCCGCAAATAATATCAATAGAACAGATTAAAAACAAAAGAATAGGGACTCTTCAGAACAGCCACCTAGAAAATATTCTCCTAGCATATACTTCTCAGGAAAATATTAAGACATACCCTGCATTTCCTAATTTGTTATCCTCTGTTCTTAACAATGAGGTTGATGTAATCATAGTAAATGCCAACCTCGCAAAATATCTTGCTAACAATAAAATAATTAATTTTCAAGTTGTAGGTAAGCCAATTATCCTCGGCAATGGTTATGGGATAATTGCACTTAAAAAAAATGCTGAATTAATTAAGAGAATCAATACCATCTTATTACAAATGGAGAACGATGGAACATATTTATTCATTTATAATAAGTATTTTGGTAATCTAGGTTCGAGTTAGTTAAACTCTATTTGTAGCTATATTCACTATAGGTTAAACTGACGCACATTTTTACAGTGTAGGATAAAAGCATGCCAGGTACCATTAATGTCTCAGAAATTACCCATTTACATAAAAATTCTATTGTGCAATGGAACACTTTTGGCATTGAGTATCAATACAAAGAATTCTATCAGTTTGTTGAAGAAAATCATGCATTTAACTATCAACTTTGGCATGCCGAAGACCGCGCTCGTCGTGATGATCAGGGATATGAGTATGTATACCAGGCCAAACGAGAAATAGATCGATTTAATCAATTACGTAATAATCGTATGGAAGCAATGGATGAATGGCTTTTCAATCATTTACAACCAGTAGAATTTGACCAATGTCCAGTTAATTCTGAATCACCAGGAATGATAATTGACAGATTATCTATTTTATCTTTGAAATCATATCATATGTTCCTACAAACTGAGCGCAAAGACGTCACAGATGAGCACAGGGAAAATTGTACAAATAAATTAATAAAGATCCATCAACAATTAGAACAATTAACCCAATGTTTCACTGAATTACTTGAATCGGTAAGAGCAAAAACACGTACCTTTAGAATCTATCATCAATTTAAAATGTATAATGATCCTAATCTAAACCCACAATTATACCGCTCTGAATAACCTGATTATCTTGTATATTTAAATCAACATTACTTTTTGAACGAGTTAATATTTGAGAGTTTGAGGGAGTAGATTGAAATCCAAAAAAACTAAGTCGTGAGAAAAAGGAAGCAGGTATTTTTTTGCGACCAAGCTCGGTAGATGGCTTGGTTTTTATTGTATCTTTTATTGTATCTATTGGTGATGCTACTATGCTATCTATTTCAGGTGGATTAGGAGCACTTTTAGGAGAACTTGGCGGCAAAGGTGAACGTCCTAATCCTCGCGATAGAGCACGCAGACCAAGAACTAAAGCAAAAAATACCGCATTAGCCATAGCCAACATACTCGTCATCAAAGTATCATGATAATGACCTTGGGAATCAGCATCCTGGAAAGGAGTTGTCGCAAAATTAGAAAAATTATTTCCCTTAGATAACCCAGTAAATAGAGAGCGAAAAATTTCAAGCCATTCTTGAAAAAAGAACTGCGATGAAGAATTAATAGCAATACCGTCTGTTATCGATGCTCGGAATTCATCTTCTTTCAAAAGCATTACATCATTCATAAGTTCTAGATTTTTTTTCATCTCCAGCAATTGCAAATAAGGATGCTCTTTTTGATCATTTTCCTGCTTTTGCATATGCTGATAATGGAATCTTAAAGTGTAAGCTGCAAATCCAAACATTAATACAATGCCCGAGACGATAAAAGCAGTTAATAAAGCAGGAGGAAAAGTTGTAGCGGTTATTAACATCAATGAGGAGGCCATAAATAAAAAACTGGTAAGCACCCCGTACGCAAACAAGCCATACTTCATACCCAATAAACCTGCAGTCCAATAGCTATGCGTTGTTTGGTCTGTTAATAATTGCCGTAATTTATCAAAGTTATCAATTAATTTACACGTAACTAATTTTAAACGCTTAATTTCAAGCAAATCTTCAGATGTTTTATAGTGTTTTTCTTGTAAAAAAAGCAAATTAGCATAATTGAATTCCAATTCTTTCGTTGCCAATTCAAATTTACACTTAGTTTGATTAATAACTAAGCGTTGCTGAAAATCATACTCTTCATAAATTCGTGAAATAACACAAGATACAGTGTAAATAGCGCTAAATCCCATCATAGCAAGAAGCAGGGGATGAGCAAGGACGGCAAGACTAACCACGCCAATATAAAGATATAATCCATCTATAATACCACCCGCGCATACTGCCAAAAAGGCATGAATCCGTTCCTCTTCATCCTGATATTCTATTCTAGCTAGGTAATGCTCCAGATCAAAGGCTGTTAAGGATCTTATTTTTTGAATTTCACATAACAGTACCTTATTTTTATCCATCTGCACTTTACGTC
>JACPOX010000103.1:23267-51141 GCA_016191305.1 Legionella longbeachae
TACGTCGCTCTACCATATCACGCAGCCAATAGCGATTCGCAGCAGATAAAATACCTAATACTAATCCTACCGGAATAATCATGTATTTAAGATCCATTCCAGTTAATGGGTATAGGATCTGTACTATACTTCGCCATGCCTTATACGCATTTTTTAAGGCCTTCATTACATCCCGAAATTTAGGCCAAGCATCTGCTATAAATTTTTTAAAGGAATCTTTTTCCTCTTTATCATAAAAACTTGCCAAAAAAGAAAACGCAACTAAAAAAAGTGCTTCACTAGTAATTGTGATAATACCTTGTGCTGAGGTCAAATATTCATGCACTACTTTAGGATCATTACTGGACTTTATAACTTCAAAAAATAATTTGAACATGCTGTAAGAAGAACTTAGGGAATCTAAAACAGCGTAGGCGTGGTAAATGTAACGTTCTTTATCAAGTTTTTGTGCCAAGAGCTTACATTGGGCGTCAATACGGCCGGCAATGGCCAGTAGAAAAACTAATTCTTTTGAATGTAACGGTGGATCCTCTTCGACCTTATGATACATGCTTACCCACAGAGTGGTCATCAGTTAAGATGGGGCGCAGTATATTTATTATTACTCTTGGTGTCAATAATAACTTCATCATGAGTCAAAAACAACCAGGGATGACGGTCGTTACTAATGATATCATAAATAATTTCCAACAAAAAATGTTTTACTAAAACCACTTACAGGTTGTGACTTAGGATGCAAACCTGCTACGATATTACCCTAACAAATAATAATAACTCAGGAAAGAAGATTAAATGAGAACAATACTTGCTCTCTTTATTTGTATGTCACTTATGACTGGACCTCTTATGGCAAATGAAACCCAAATTTATGGTTATGTTGAAAAAGTTACCTTTCCCGAAAAAAACCTCACTTTATCAGCAAAACTAGATACGGGAGCAAAATCAGCATCATTAAATGCAACCCACATCAAGGAAATCTCGATAAAAGGGGTACCGTATTTACGCTTTACCGTTCCCACCAAAAATGGGGACTATCAATTTGAAGCTGAATATAAAGGTCGAGTAAAAATTAAAGTTCGCGATGGTGAGCATGGTTCGGAGATAGTGGAACATGCTCCAATTAAACGCCCTGTTGTTCTTCTTGACCTACAACTTGGTGATAAAATTAGAACAATTAAAGTTAACTTAACCAATCGCAAACGTTTTCTCTATCCTTTACTTTTAGGAAGAGATGCAATTATTGCTTTTAATGGTGCAATTAATCCAGCGCTAGCATTCACTTTAAAAAACCAGAGTTTTAAGAAACAATGAAAAATAACAAGCGTCACGTGTATGGACTTATTCTTACTTTATTTATCCTAGGAACAGGAATTTTTTTGTACCGCCACTTTGTGCTCGATGTTCCTTTAACAGACACCGAAACAATTAATAGCTGGATGGTTGAGTCTAATTTGCGTTTTATTGCAGATCCTAACACGCCCATTAAAGCAAGTTTTAATATCCCTTACTTACCGCCACATTTTGCTATTCTTGATGAATATTTTGTATCTAGAAATTATGGCGTCACAACTAACTTGAACGGTGATAATAGAGAAACAGTTTGGTCAATAAGGCGTGCTCATGGTTCACAGTCCTTATATTACAGAGCAATTTTCCGGCAAACTGAAGGGAATGAATCACCTTTAGGAGCTCCTCTGGCAGTCAAAACGCAACCTTTGGATGAGAGTCAAAAGTCAGCTGTGGGAACTATTACCAATCAAGTTAGGCAAACTTCTGCAGACATTAAAACTTTTGCCCAAAGTACGATTAAAGAGCTAAATAAAAAAGATGGTAATGCCAAGTTATTAATAGGTAACGAATTTAATGATGAACACATTATTAATGCAGCGGTTCTTATCCTGAATCAGTCTAAAATTTCTGCAATTCCAGTGAAGGGGCTTTATCTATCCCAAAAAAGTAAAGCTGAATTAAATTTATTTTTAGCTGTTTATAATGGTAAAAATTGGATTTACATTAATCCTAAAACAGGTAGTGCAGGATTGCCTAAAGATTTTCTCATTTGGCAATACGACAATGAACCTTTGTTTCATATCATTGGGGGCAAAAAACCACAATTTAATTTAACCGTATCCCCTACACCGATAAATGCCTTAAGCATTGCAAAATCACGTGGTCTACAATCAGATTCGCAGCTATTACGTTTCTCACTCTTGCAGCTACCAGTCAACGTACAGGCAACTTATAAGGTATTATTAACTGTACCTATAGGCGCTTTTATCATCTTAATTTTAAGAAATTTTATCGGGATTAAAACCTTTGGTACTTTTATGCCCGTGTTAATTGCGTTGGCTTTTAGAGAAACTCATGTTGTATGGGGTATTTGTCTTTTTGTCATTATTGTCTCTTTTGGGCTTCTAGCACGCTTTTATCTGGATCAATTGAGATTACTGCTAGTGCCAAGGCTTGCAGCAATTCTTACCGTCGTCATTTTGTTGATGATCTTTATTAGTGTTATTGCACAAAACCTTGGGCTAGATGCAGGAATGTCTGTTGCATTATTCCCTATGGTCATTTTAACTATGACTATAGAGCGCATGTGCATTACCTGGGATGAGCGTGGCGCTTCAGAAGCAATAAAATCTGGCATAGGCAGTCTAGTCGCTGCTGTTATATCATATTGGGCAATGAGCTATGAGCCATTACAGTATTTGATCTTTGCGTTTCCTGAACTCATATTAGTTTTGTTAGCTTTGATTTTATGGTTCGGCCAATACCGTGGATATCGATTATTTGAATTAAAACGCTTCAAAGCACTTGCGAGAAACGTAAAATGATTAACCTGTTTCGCCGTTTAAAAAATCATGGCATATTAAGTATTAATCAGCGTAATACAGATTTTGTTTTACGTTATAATCCAAGAAAACTATTTCCTTTGGTTGATGATAAACTGAAAACAAAGAAACTTGCTCTAAAAGCAGGAATTGCTGTGCCACCTTTATACGATATTATTGAAACCGAACAACAAATTAAAACTATAGAAGAACGTCTGGCACCCTATTCTGATTTTGTGGTTAAACCTGCTCGTGGTTCAGGAGGCGATGGGATTTTAGTCTTTAAAGACAAAGTTTATGGTCGCTACCGACAAATTAATGGCAAACTAACCACCACACTGGAATTAAGTTATCATTTATCCTGCTTACTTTCCGGAGCATATAGTCTTGGAGGTTCTTCAGACTATGCCATTATTGAGAAGCGTGTCGTAGTAGACTCAGTATTTGCTGAGGTCAGTTATGAGGGTATTCCAGATATTCGCATTATAACTTTATTAGGCTATCCAGCAATGGCTATGGTACGACTTCCAACTCGTTTGTCAGGTGGAAAAGCCAATTTGCACCAAGGAGCCATTGGCGTTGGGGTAGATCTTGCTACTGGGAAAACATTGGGAGGTGTATATCACAATGACATCATTGACTATCATCCAGATACGTTGAATCCCATAATAGACATAGAAGTTCCTTATTGGAACAAAGTTCTTGAAATTGCTTCAAGTTGCTTTGAGCTTACTGGTTTAGGTTATCTTGGAGTAGATATAGTTCTGGATAAAGAGCAAGGACCTTTAATGCTAGAGCTTAATGCACGTCCTGGATTAAATATTCAAATCGCCAACAGAGAAGGTGGTTTAAAACGCTACCGTGCTATAGAAGCTCGCCATCATGAATACCCAAAAGCAACAGTAGAAGAAAAAGTAGCCTTTAGTCGTGAATGTTTTGCTCGTTCAAGTTGAATACATCCCTTAATGATTTAAAGGTAATAACTCATCTCGATACGATTCGAAAGTAGGAATTTCTTCTATTTTAATTAAACTCAAATTGGTGTAATTAATAAGCTAAGCAACATTAAAGCCTGCGTTAACTACTTCACGTAGATTGGTTGTTCTTGGTCTTCCTCGTTCTTTCTCTGTTGGTAGATGAGGCTCAATGAGTTGCCACTGCTTATTGATTTAATCACTTCGATAAGATTTACGTACCATTTCTGCTATTATTATTAAGAGTCCGTTATCTCAAGATCTAAAAACAACCAATTTTAATATTTATTTAATAGTTTATTGTTAAAATTGCTTTCAGTGGCGTTGTTACATAAAATGACCGTGAGAATAGAAACGAAGGGGCCTCATTGCCCGCCCCTTCACCTCGCCAGGATATTTTGGAAGGTATTTTATGTTAACCATGTCTCTGTTCGGTAACATTAATTATGAGGCAACTGGTTCCATCCAACCGGTTTCGTCACCACAATAAAAATGAGGTGAGAATGAATACCTATTCCAGAACGTTAAAAGCAGCAGGAATGCATTTTATACTCAATTTTGATGAAATGAACAATGAACTAGAATTAAAAATAATATATTCTAAAAATGAAGAAATAAAATCTCTTATCTTCAATGAGCAAGACAAAAATCCATATCGTATGCTCCCTGTACTTTTTCAACTAGACATGGATGATGATGAATTCATCAAAAAATTTTTATTTATCCTACCAAATAAATATCAGGTTCTTAAAGAAGAACTCTCAAAGGCATTGAGTCAAATACAAGAAAAGAAATCAATGCAGAAACAGAAAACAATGTTTTGGGACAACACTACGATTACATCAAAAAGTAAGCTTAAAGGGCCTACTTATCAAATAATTTTAGATATCGCCACCAACCCAAAAATTTCTTATGATTTATATCGCTTTGGTATAGATTTATACAAACAAAACATTGACTGCGTCGCAGAGTGGGAACGTCGGGAACAAGGCTCTTTAAAAGCCATATTGCAAGGGTGGGTTCTAGTAATTGAATTGTTACAAAATGAAATAAATCCATTCGAGGCGAATATAGACAATCTTAAAAAACTGCATAGCACTGTAACAGCTAATGTGGGATTTGATCGAAAAATTCGTTCTGGGGAATTTAAAACAGAAAATATAATCTATCAAGGTGACGTAAAAGAAAGATCGATATACAACACTCCAAAATGTAATTTATCCAAGCAAGGCATACTTGAATTAATTGCAAAAAGTAATTATTTCAACAATTATCCAGAAATAGACTCGCCATTAAAAAATTGCCTCCATATTGACCCGCAACCAAAAAACTTAGACGACTTCAACAGACTATTAGACGAGGACAAGCTGCACCTTGAATTTGGACTTTGTATGACAGATCAGCAAAGCCCTGTTAATTTGCAAGAGCAATTACACAAAAAGACTGAGGCTATATTAGACCAATATAAGCATAACATTCAACATGCAAAATCTACTGATGACAAATTGTCAACGATAGTAGACTGTATTCGTAGCCTAGAAGTTTTGCATCCATTCGCCGACGCAAATTGCCGCACAATTTGCGTCCTATTTTTAAACACTTTATTAATGTCAGAAGGATTTTTACCTGCTATTGTGCTCAACCCAAATAAATTTGATGGTTATGCCATTCATGAGCTAGTTGAAATGGTTAAAGTTGGGATTAAAAATACAGAGAATTTATCTAAAGGCATTCCTCTGATTGTTGGAAAAACTTTACAATTTCAACCTGGTAGTTACAGTGAAAATGACAAAGAAATATTAGACGATATCATGCCTGGAATCATTCAAGAATTGAATTTATTAAAAGAAATAACTATTGAACAAAATAAAATGAATTAGTACGTCAAAAAAAAATAAGAACCTGTGTATCATTAAATGCTAATTTTCGTAAAACTCGCATCAAAATTAGCATTCAGCGACACACAGGATAAATTTTCCATTTATCACAATCCCAAAAGCTTGATTCATCCTTCTCCGCGCGCATGTTGAATAAATAAACGTTTGACCGGATTAAACCCATTACAAAAATTTAAACCCAATCCACGTAAAGTAACAATGGGGGCAAAAGAATTAGTGAATAATCGTTTGAATCCTTCCATCAACATGATAATTTGCCATACTGAGTGTTTACGCTCACGCTGATAAGCGCCTAATGCCTTTTTAGATATGCCATGAGCGGCATCCAAGCAATTCATCCAGGAGCGGACATCGGCCAACCCGACATTTAAACCTAAACCCGCCAAAGGATGAATAGTATGAGCTGCATCGCCTAAGAGTAACCAACAATTTCCTGAATAGTGTTTCACATGTCTCATTTGTAACGGAAACTGATAACGCTTACTGATTACTTCAACCTGCCCTAATTTTCTAGTGAAGGCTTGAGTCAAAGATTCATTAAATTCTTGATCAGAACAATTCATTAATTTTTTAGCATGCATTGGATCAGTTGACCAGACAATAGAACATTGATGTACATCCGCTAGGGGTAAAAATGCTAAAGGTCCATCGGGTCGAAATATTTGATATGCGGTATGTTGATGTGGCTTTTCAACAGCGACAGTGGCTACTAAGGCTTGCTGATCATAAGACCAACTGCTCAAGTTAACCTTTAATTTATGTCGTGCGGGAGAATTGGCACCGTCAGCAATCATTAACAATTGCCCATCCCAACTTTGCTGCTGACTACTGACTTTGACACTTTGATCACCATTATTTATTTCCTCCACTTGACTGTGAGGAAATAAATGAATCGTTGATTGCAAAGAAACTTGCTGCAATAAAGCATGCTTCAATACTGATTCCTCAATAATTGAGCCCAAATTTTGTGCAGCAACATCACGCGAATCAAAATCAATATGAGCCCCATTGGCCACATCCCAAACATGCATTCGAGTATAAGGAGAAACCCTGTTTTTCTCCAGATGTTGCCAGACATTCAATTGTTGCAAAAGCATTTGCGATGCATAATTGATTGCATAAACGCGTGTATCAGTTTGTAGCGTCTCTACTTTTAAGGGACCAGCATCAATGACTGCAACTGTGTAACCACGTTTTGCCATAGCCAAAGCAGCAGTTAAACCCACAATACCACCGCCAACTACCAATACATTAAATTCCACACTCATTTTATCTCCTGGGAACTTAGTTGCCTTAGAGCTATTTCACATACTAAATCAGGAACAATACCACCAAAACCACCAGCATAACGCGCTAAAAGCTTTTTCAAAGCTGGAATATTATCAAGAGCAATCAGACCCAAACTACGCGCAAAACCCAGTCCGGGCAGCCGACTCGTAAACACTTGAATTAAACTTTCGGTGAAACAGGTAATTGCTTTTTGATCATGAGATCTTAACTTTACATACTGTTGCAACATCTCGGTATTTAATCCTTGTTCGGCAATACATTGTGCTAAAGTTGCAACATCTCTAAGTCCTAAATTAAATCCCTGCCCAGCTACGGGATGAAGAGTATGCGCAGCATTCCCTACAAAAACAATTAGATCTTTGGTTTGCACAGGCATTAAAACTTGCTGTAAAGGAAAGGAAAAACGTTGACCTACTTTAATAAATCGTCCTAAACGATAACCAAAAGCTTCCTGTAGCTGTTGCAAAAAATCCTCTTCAGTTAATGACAACAAATGTTCTGCTTTTTTAGGAGTTAAGGCCCAAACCAAAGACATTCGGTTCCTTTGCATGGGTAAAAGTGCCAATGGCCCATGTACTGTAAAACGTTCATAAGCACGCTGTCCATGTGGTTTAAGCAAAGCGACATTAGCAACAAGAGCTTGTTGTTCAAAGCTCTTAATCTTGGTTGTTAAAGCACAAAAACCCCGCATAGCGGATTTTGTTCCATCTGCTGCAACAATTAATCGAGCATGTATGTTTAGGTCACCTGAACTAGTCAGAATTTTAACTGTATTCTTGTCACAATCCACAGAATGTAAAGTTGCAGGAGCCAATATTTGATCCTGCGGAACTAGTTGATGCAAAGCCTGATTAATATGTTGCATTTCAATCACATAACCCAAGGGTGAATCGAGTTCTCCTTGCAAGCGTGTTGTACCAAAATGATGTTGATCCGACACATGAATCATCTCGATGGGCGAAGCATAATCTTTAAGGAGGTCCCAAACTCCCAGCATAGTTAAAATGCTTTTACTTGCGGGTGCTAATGCTAAAGAACGTGCATCAAAATCAGGATTTGTTTTATCACTTAAGGGTTTGGCTTCTACAAGTAATGTGCTAAAACCTAAACCTTGCAGGGCAAGCAGTAGAGTTGCCCCTATTAATCCACCACCAATAATCAGTATATCAATTTCTTTATTAATCACGCATTAACGCCTCAATCTCATCCACATCAACAGGCAATGCGCCAGTTAACACTTCATAACCTGTTTTTGTTACCACTACATCATCTTCAATACGTACACCAATGCCCCGCCAGCGTTTATCTAATCCAGGAATGTTTGAACTAAGATACAAACCCGGTTCAACAGTTAAAACCATTCCAGGTTCCAGAGGGCGCCATTCATCATTCATTTTATAAAGACCACAATCATGAACATCAAGCCCTAACCAATGTCCTGAATTATGCATATAGAACGGCTTATAAGCTTCTTTGGCAAGTAGCTCATCTACATCTCCATGTAAAATACCTAATTCACATAAGCCTGCGGTTAAGATCTTTAAAATAATTTGTTGAATTGCATTCCAGGGAAGACCTGGTTTAATCGCTGCAATTCCTGCTTTTTGAGCCTTCAGTACCAACTCATAAATATTTTTTTGTTCTGGACTAAACTTACCATTAATTGGAAACGTTCTGGTAATATCGGCAGCATAATTTTCATACTCACCACCTGCATCAATAAGGACCAAATCACCTCGTTGCAAGGATTTACTGTTTTCAGTGTAATGCAGAACACAAGCATTTTCACCAGAGCCAACAATCGGATCATAAGCAACACTTCGACATCCCTGACGACTAAATTCATAAATAAGTTCTGCTTCGATTTGGTATTCATGTTCTAAATATTTACAACGACGCATCGCTTGCTCATGGGCTTTGACAGAAATGCATGCCGCCCGACACATTAAATCAAGCTCTACATCACTTTTAAATAAACGCATTTCACCTAATATAGGTTCCAAATCGCTTAATTGATCCGGCACTTTAACGCCACGACGTACTTGACTTTTAAGTGCCACCATGGCTTGCATGATTGTTTTTTCTATTTCGGGATTACGTGCAAATGCATAATAAATATTTGACTTTCCGTTTAATAATTTCGGCAGCTCTAAAGAGATATCCTCAACTGAAAAAGCTGCTTGCATACCCAACTCAATCAGAGCACCTTCTTGCCCTAGGCGCTTCCCTGTCCATTGCTCTTCAGCGAGATTACGAGGGCGATTAAATAAAATACTTTGTGGCTCAGAGCCTGCAATAATAACCAATAATGCATCCGGCTCATTAAACCCAGTCAAATAATAGAAGTTACTGTCTTGTCGAAAACGAAAATGCGCATCGCCATTGCGCAATGCTTCGTGGGCCGCAGGAATAATAGCGATACTTCCTTCAGACAGCTTTTGCGCTAATTTTTTTCTTCTTGTTTGATATTCTTTTTGAGAAATCATTGCAACATCCTTTTAATGAGTTGTTCCAGTATTACCGCCACGCATTTTTTTATTAGTAATTAAGTCATTATGCAAACGAAGCACTGCCATTCGTGCATATTCACTAACTTCCATTAATGCACGTTCATCCTCTTCATCCACATCCAGAGTATCACAATCAAGTTCAGCAAATTCAATAAGATGTTGTAATGCATCTTGTGTTTCTTCATCATAAAACTGATCCATACTCACACCAGCCAACGTTAGAGCCTGAGTAAATCCCTCGCACCACTCACTAAAGGCACGTGCGCGTACAAGTAAGGATTCTTCTTCATCAGGAAGCAGCATCTCAAATTCAAAATCAAAATTGTTAATTTGTTGCTGACTAATGGAAAAAACAGCAAACATCGCTAAAATACCCGTACGGCTAGGCTCATCTTTTTTGTTATTTAATAAAGCACGTATATATGCTTCGCCTTGATTATCTGCGCCAGCACAAAGATAACCACACATCATTCCATGTAATAAGCTCGCAGAAACTTGCAATGATAAAATGGTTATAGACGCAGAAAACGCATCATAATCAGGTAAATGCAAATGCTCTCTTTCTTCAGACATACTTCACTCATTTATAAAAAAATAACTCATGATAACTGATTTAACGCGGGCATTCACCCTACTAATTGCTGCTTGCGAGCAAAATTGCTACTATTCATATAGCTCTATGGAATTGCAAAGGCCTTTTTATTATGAATCAAATGAAATTATGCACTATTAAATTATTAAATAACATTTATGAAATTAAATGCCCTGAGAGTGAAGAAGCCAATTTACTTCTTGCGGCACAAAAGCTAAATAACCAAATATCCATTAATAAATCGAAGTCAAAACAACTGGATAACTTTCAAGCCTTGTTGCTAGCGGCTCTTGATATCAGTCATGAATTAGTTTTATGTAAAAACAAACATGCACATCAACAACATCAAGTAACTCAATTTATTAACTCGTTGGAAAACAAAATTAATAAGATGGTTGGTGGTGAAATGGAACGTTTTCCCGAAATGGAATAATTTTTACACTAAATCGTCGAATGATTTAAATCATTCAACGATTTAGCTTTCGTTATTTCCATTTTATATTACAACCTATGCTCGGCTTTTGCTGTGTACTTATAGGTTTCTCCGCCAGTATATTATCTAATGCATTTTGTAAGTGCGCACCCGTCACTGGTATATTATTTCCAGGAGTTGATTCATCCAAACATCCGCGATAAACACAAAGTAAATCCTTGTCAAAAATATAGAAATCAGGCGTACATGCCGCTTTATAAACTTTCGCAACTTCCTGTGTTTCATCATATAAATAGGGGAATGAATAATGACATTGTTCTGCCTCTATCCGCATTTTCGCTGGACCATCTGCAGGGTATTTTTCTACATCATTAGAACTAATTGCAATAAATTGAATGCCTTTTTTTTGATAAACCTCTGCTAATGCAACAATCTTAGCCTGTATGTGTTTAACATAAGGACAATGATTTGACAAAAACATAATGACCGTTGCTATAGATCCTTTGCTTTTTGCAAGCGAAAGCAATTGATTGCTACGAGTATCGATTAAAGTAAAATCTGACGCCTTACTTCCCAGTGGAAGCATATTTGATGGGGTTGCTACCATATAAAAACTCCTGATCATTAAAGCTTATAATCGAACTAACCCGATAGCTAGTGATTTTAGAACCAATGCTAACAGCATGGGAAGCATCCTGAAATCGGCGTTGTGCAAGCCCACCTTGTAGTGGGAAGCCTGAACCGATTCAACCGCCACCCACTTGAACCTCAGGGTTCATAATCCATGTCTGTCGGGCTACACTTTCATTAGTTGTTCTTTTAATAAAAGATACTCATCTCTAACCTTGGCTGCAGCTTCAAATTCCATATTTTTTGCATGTAAATACATTTGTTTTTCCAAAGTATTAATATGTTTGACTAATTCCTGGGTAGACCATTGAAGATATTCGGGAGTCTTCTCTGCAACAGCATCCTTACGTTTCCCATAATACGCCCCCTCCATGATATCATGTATGGATTTATTAATGCTCTTGGGTGTAATTCCGTGGGCTTCATTAAACGCTTTTTGCTTTTCTCGTCTTCGGTCGGTTTCATCCAGAGCTCGTTGCATCGAGCCAGTAATTTTATCGGCATAAAGGATAGCTCGTCCTTTCATGTTACGCGCGGCACGCCCTATAGTCTGGATTAAGGAGCGTTCGGAACGTAAAAATCCTTCTTTATCTGCATCAAGTATGGCGACCAAAGCAACTTCAGGCATATCCAAACCCTCTCGCAATAAATTAATCCCGACTAAAACATCAAATACTCCCAACCGTAAATCACGAATAATTTCTACCCGTTCTACTGTATCTATATCGGAATGCAAATAACGCACTTTAATACCGCGCTTGTTGTTGGGTTACCAAGCGAATTTCCGACATTAGATCATCAACTTGTGTACGTACTGGCCGAATTTCTACTTGTGGATCTACCAAACCAGTTGGTCGTACTACCTGTTCTGCTATATTATCTGCATGTTCTTGCTCATAGGTACCGGGGGTTGCTGAAACATAAATAGTTTGCGGAGAACGTCCTTCAAACTCTTCAAAGCGTAAAGGTCTATTATCCAGAGCCGAAGGAAGTCTGAAACCATATTGAACCAAGGTTTCCTTACGTGATCTATCCCCTCGATACATTCCACCAATTTGCGGTACGGTTACATGCGATTCATCAATTATTAATAAGGCTTCTTCTGGCAGGTAATCAAATAAAGTGGGGGGTGCTTCCCCAGCTTCACGCGCAGATAAATAACGAGAATAATTTTCAATACCTGAGCAATAGCCAAGTTCTAGCATCATTTCAATATCAAAACACGTGCGTTGCTCCAAACGTTGGGCTTCGACTAATTTATTTTGTGCTTTAAAGTCTGCTAAACGTACTTGTAATTCTTCTTTTACCCAATCAATTGTTTGCAAAATACGCTCTCGGGGCGTCACATAATGAGTTTTTGGGAAAATAGTAACTCGCGGTAAGCGACGTAAAATTTCGCCTGTTAATGGATCAAATTGAGCAAGGTTCTCCACCTCTTCATCAAATAATTCAATGCGTATCGCTTCTTTTTCAGCATCAGCAGGAAAAATATCAATGACATCCCCATGCACCCGAAACTGACCACGTTCTAAGGATAAGTTGCTTCTCGTGTATTGCATTTCAGCAAGTCGTCTTAAAATTTTACGCTGATCGGATTGTTCTCCACGGGAAAGATGTAATACCATACGCAAATAGGAGTCAGGATCACCTAAGCCATATATTGCAGAAACCGTTGCGACAATAATCGCATCTTTGCGTTCAATTAAGGCTTTGGTTGCAGACAAACGCATCTGCTCGATGTGCTCATTGATGGATGAATCTTTTTCTATAAAAGTATCCGAAGAGGGTACATAAGCTTCTGGCTGATAATAATCATAGTAGGAAACAAAATATTCCACTGCATTATCAGGAAAATAGGATTTAAATTCGCCATAAAGTTGTGCGGCAAGTGTTTTGTTGGGTGCCATAATCAAAGTAGGTCTGCGCATCGCTTGTATGACATGCGCTATAGTAAAAGTCTTACCTGATCCAGTAACCCCCAAAAGAGTTTGTTTGGATAGGCCTGATTTCAAGCCATCAATTAAAGAGGCTATGGCGGTCGGCTGGTCACCCGCGGGCTGGTAATTGGAATAAATTTTAAATAAATCTTTCATATCTTGAGTATATCTCATAGGAGCAATAAATGGATATCGCATTGGCAAAACGCTTGCAAAAAGTTAAACCTTCACCTACGCTGGCTGTGGCAGCAAAAGCCACCCAAATGCGTGCACAAGGGTTTGACGTCATTAATCTAGGTACAGGTGAACCAGATTTTGACACACCAAATTACATCAAAGAGGCAGCTATCGCCGCAATCAATAAAGGATACACCAAATATACCGCGGTGGATGGCATCCCTGAGTTAAAAGAAGCAATTAAGAATAAATTCAAAAATGATAATGGCCTTGATTATCAGCTCAACCAGATTTTAGTTTCTGTTGGAGGCAAACAAAGCTGTTACAATCTCTGTCAAGCATTACTTAATCCTGGGGATGAAGTCATTATTCCTGCTCCTTATTGGGTTTCTTATCCTGATATGGTCTTATTAGCCGAAGCAATTCCAGTGATTATTTCAACAACACCCGCTCAACGTTATAAGATCAATGCTCAGCAATTAGAAGAAGCTATCACACCAAAGACTCGATTGATTTTTTTGAATAGCCCATCCAACCCATCAGGGGTAGCTTATACTTTGGAGGAATTAAAAGCTCTGGGTGCAGTATTGATAAAACACCCCCAGATTATTGTTGCTACTGATGATATGTATGAGCATATTCTTTGGAGCCAGCCTTTTGTGAATATTCTTAATGCATGCCCAGAATTATACGACAGAACCATAGTGCTCAATGGAGTCTCCAAAGCTTATGCTATGACTGGCTGGCGCATTGGCTACGCTGCAGGCCCCAGCCCATTAATGAATGCGATGAAAACCATTCAATCTCAATCCACTTCTAACCCTTGTTCTATAGCTCAACGAGCTGCTGTTGCTGCATTAACTGGTGGCAAAGAAAGTGTTATGGAAATGGTAAAAGCATTCCATCAAAGACATGATTTCGTAGCTTCCAAATTACATGAGATCCCTGGAGTAGAAGTCATTCCAGCAGACGGAACGTTTTATATTTTTCCCAGTGTACAAGCTATCATAGAAAAACGAGGCTACGCCAATGACCTAGAGTTTTCTGAAAAACTGTTAACTGAAGTAGGGGTTGCATTGGTACCAGGATCGGCTTTTGGCAACGAAGGCTGCATTCGTTTGTCATTTGCAACCAGTATGGAAATATTACAAGATGCATTAAATCGATTACTACGTTTTTGCAGTTAAATCGCATCCACTTGAGCTGTAGCCTAGACTTCTCAGACTTCCCCAGGCTACACACTCATCATTTTAACTAAAATGCGCCTAACTTAATGTTTTAATCCTGTAAAAAGGCAAAGAACTAGATAAATTAAAAAATTATGAACAAATATACTTGACCCTTACTCAGAATCGTTTTAAGATTCCGACCCTATTCCCCGGTAGCTCAGTCGGTAGAGCGGATGACTGTTAATCATTAGGTCGGCGGTTCGAGCCCGTCCCGGGGAGCCATATCCCATAAGGCTTCTAGCTCGACTTATCAAAAAATCAAATTTTACGTGTCGAATATGTGTCGAAGTTTCAACTGAGTCCTAAAGAAAAAAACGGGTCTCTTGACGCTCCTCTCTAAGAATCTTGTAATGCAGTAAGAGTAGATATCTTACAAATTATTGTGCGAGCTAATTGATGAATAAGTTAACTTTAAATTATGAAGACTTTATTGACGTCGACTACCATTGCAATAAAATTAAAAGACACGCCCTAAAGATAAGAAACGAATACGCCCCCATTGCTGACACAGTTCAATATTTACATTCTCTATTTGATTTCTTTTTGGATGATATAGGAAACGTTGCCAATGAAATCTATGAAAAGATTCTCCATGAATTAGACAAAGGCTCTATTAAATTTACTAAATCAGAATTAAAAACTTGTATTAGTAATGGCACGCAACGATTTATTGCACTCTATGAAAGTATTATTAAGGGCTATAACCTTGGTGGGATGTTCAGAGAACATGATAAATTTTCTGAGGATCTCACCACTTTCAAACTTCGTGCCCAACAACAGTCAAAAGTACAGAGTGAATCTATATGTTCTAAGCATACCAACTTCTTAAAAAAGAAACGCCGTGAAAACTGGAATTCTTGGGCAACGATAATAGCAGCGATTATGAGCACTGCTGGTGTGGTTATTGGGCTGATGAGTTATATCTTATCAAAATCACCAGTTATTCAACCCGAGTCAATAAAAACTAAGACCAGCACAATAACAATGCCGACTGAATTTAAACGATGTAATAAACCTACTAAAAAAATGTTTTCTGAGGCATCACTTTTTCGCAAATATCACTTTTTAATTAAATTTTATAAGCAGTCTGTCATATCCTTAGAAGATGTAATATGACATCTACTATTGTGCTCTCATGGTAAGTTCACTTCTGCTTTTCAAGACATTAATGTTTCACGGTAATTTTTTAACGCTACTTGAAAGTCTTCAGGCATTTTATCCAAGTATTGTTGAATATATGTATCGCAAGTGAGAAGGCTGGATAGATTATTAGCATATTGTAGATTTAAACAATGCTTTAAAAGATCAGGATTATTTTTGACCATTTCTCTTAGCAATTCATTACCTGGCTCATTTGAGCGCAATTCGTCCAATATATTTGGGGGTATTTTTCCTTCAAATTTTATTTTTGCATGTAATTTGTTTTTGATTAATGGGGCTATTGTTTCATTCCAATTTGCATTTGCAGTTTCAAGGGAATGCAACGCTTCTGGCGAAGAAATCTTTTTTAAAATAGCCAATTTTTGGTCAGAAAGTAATTGAAGCTCATTACATCTTTTCTCCCAAAAATTCCTTTCATCAGCACTCAGTTCTTCATATACTGATTTCAAGGAGGCATCTTCAATCATGTCTAAACCTTCTCTATATTGATCAAAAAATTCTATCGCCAATATCCCATGACTTTCTTCCAAATTATCTTTTTCGTTCTCTGCTGCGCTAAGTTGTGCTAATAATGATGATAAGTACTGTGAGTGTGAGATGTATTGATCTTCATACGTCTTGTTAGCTATTTCCAATTTGTTATCATGATGCTCCACCACTTGTTCTGCTTTTTCAAGCTTTGCTTTTAATTCACTTAGTTCGGCTTCGTGTTGTACTAGTAAAACAGATAATTCTTGTGGATCTGATGCACCATATTCAGCCTCTAATTCTCTATTATGCTGCTGGATATCTTTTTTTGCTTTTTTAAGCTTCGCCTTTAAGATAATTGCCTTAAATTCAAAGAATGGTAGCATAATAATTTCTAAAAAAATCTCTTTTACAAACACCAATATAGCTATGAATTTTTTCATTTTTAAACCTTAATTATTGATAACGCCTCCCTGATATTTATTATTTTGAAATATGAACAACTACCTATTCAATTCCAATACCTTCATCTGAAACAGTTATGCTTTTTATTTTTCTTTGTTCACAATGAATACTATTTATCTCCCCATCACATCCAATAGCCTCAACACCGTGAGATGTTAATGTGCTTATTAAATCCAACATTACATGCTTACGATTCATAACAAACGTAGAGGCAAAGCATCGCCAAAACTTCCATCCTGCACGTTCAAGAATTCTCTGCCTGTTCATATCGTCTTCCCATTTTGAAGCATCATGATAACGATCCCCATCACACTCAATAGCCAGGCGAGCATCATTATGCCCCTCTACAACCATATCCAGACGATAGTTTCCTACTTTGACTTGAGGAATTACTCTGTAACCACGCTCAGTTAATAGATCAAAAATTTCCAATTCAAAACCTGACTCACAGAGTTCTCTAAGGTTTTTTACCTTTATTTCATCTTGGGCAAAGGGTGAGCTGAAATGCTCAATTAAACCGCGTCTTAAACTGTCTTTTGGGCTTAGATTATCTAACTCAACACTCCTTACTAAGTACATACGATCCCGTGCCCTTGATGCGGCAACATTAAATCGCTGTGCAGAGGCTTCGCGTGAATCCGCTTTCACATTATCTGGAGTTGCTACCATTGATAAAAACATGATGTCGCGCTCTTTACCTTGAAATGTAAGAGCATCACCACAAGTAATTTTATGATTAGTTATTTTATCTGGCGTTATATCTCGCTGAATCATTTCCCATATTTTTCTCGCTTGTTCATTGCCTAGCAAAGAAACAACGCCAATTGTTCGATTGGCCATAGCAGGATCGTTGCAAATATTATTTATTTCCTCGACAATAAACTTTGCTTCAGCATTATTTTCTTTATTTATACGAAATCCATCTTCAATAATGACGTCGATTAGAGGGGGATCCAGACGTTCTGATTTGGTTGGCAATCTCAGTGGCTTTAGTTCATGGTTATAAAATTCTCTCTTGGAGTACTCAATAATTGGTGTAACACAACGAAAATGCTCGCGTAGCATAATTTGTGAATGTAATGCTGCTCGAATGTCTGGGGTTGCATTCTTTGCCAATTGCAGCCAAGTGCGTTTAGCAACCACATCTTGATAAGTCTTTGCCAATTGTTTTTCATATTCACAGCGTTGAGTGGTTAATTTTTTAAACTCATCAAAATGACTCATTGAATAAAAATAGTTAGCCAAACGACGAAGCCGCCATGCTTGGTTCCAATCATCGGGCAATAAAGAATCCACTGTACTTTCTAGCGGAGTTTCTTTAAGTTTTTGTGCCCATTGGGTAGCACCAGATTGATGAATTAAATCGCATATTGAATACACATCATCTAGCGCAGGTTTTAACCCATGAATGCGCCTCAACTCTTCTATCAAGTGGGTTGATTGATTTTGTATTTCCATATCACTGATGGATGGATTGCCCACAGTTTCAGAAAAAAATATTTTGATTTTTTCAGAAATCCGGCCATTAAAGATTGATAGGCTATTTAATATCGTTTCTCTATCAGACCAAGCTTTTGACGAATGATAAAAATTAAGATTTTTTTCAAGCAACCCAATTAACTCATCCATATAAGCATTAACCTCAAACAACTCATTTAAATAAGGCCATGATTGCAAGAGTGAATCCAAGCACTTTTTAATTTCAACTTCCAGTCCAATATACTTTTTGACGGCGTAATAAAAATCTAATTCTGTTCTAGCCTGCTGAGGGGGATTAACAGTCTCACTATTTATGAGTGAAAAAATAGACAGTTCAGTGGCTATTTTATTCCATCGTAAAACAAGTTCATCAATACGATTGCAGAGTGATACATAACGGTAAATATGCAGCCATTCATCTTGGTTCTTGGCTGGTTTATTTAAAATAAGAATGCCATCAATTTTTTTGATTAATGCTCGTTTTGTTACTCTTCCACTAATTCCAAAAGGCTGCTTGCCCTCACTTTTATTAGCAATAGCTTGAGTAATTTCATCTGTTAATTTGAGCTCAGTTGGTATAACAACAGGGGTTTCTAAAAAAACATTTTTTTCAGCATGTAAATTATTCACTTCATCAGCAATTTTTTCAATAAGTTGAATGATTGGCGTTGAATCAGGATTTTTTAAACATAATTGTAACGAGCCAAACCATGATAGGTTGGCCATTTCTAATTGCTTTTTTATAGCTCTATATTCGTATAACGCATTTAATATCGATTCAACTTCAGTAATATTTTCTGCTAAATCTGGAATTTGAAAAACATCAGCAGACAGAACCTGATCTTTTAGCGTTTTGTTTTTCAATAACTCGCGATGAAGATTCAATATACTGTTTAATTTAGGGATATCTTCCAATGCAGGTAGTAACTTACCAAAGTAATCAAGATCTCTCTGCAAATTACGTCTTGCTTCTCTGAGTTGTATAATATCGGTATTATCAAACCTTGGCTTATGTTCGTCTGCGATAGAAATGGGATCATCAAGCCAATCAAATTCCCCATTTGCTGCAGCAATTTCTTTTGCTGCGTCCTCCGGGTGAGTTTCTTGTCCATCCATATAAATAGATTGAATATTGCTTTTTGCCCAATTGGTAATAGACCGATCTATCCATGCCAATTTTGCATGAAGCTTATCAATAAATTGCTCGTCATTTTCAATCTCGCATCCAAGTGCAGCACGATCAATAGTTTGTAATTCTTGAGCAATTTTAGAGATAGCGAACTCAAACTGCTTCATTCCATCTTGCTCATTGGTTAAAAGAGAAATGGCCAAGGGCTGAATTGTTGCAGGCAGTTTTTCTTTCAACACAGTTAATGCTGGCTCTTTCATAGAGGTAACAAGTACACGCTTACCATTCGCCATATAATGGGCAATAATATTAGCAATTGTATGTGTTTTACCTGTTCCTGGAGGACCTTGGACAACAACCCCATTTGAATGTTCTAGTTTTTGTACAATTTTTACTTGTTCTTCGTTAAATGGAAGAGGAAAAAACAACTCACTTACTGTCTCTGCATTGCTTTCATTTGAAGTATATCCAAGGTTGGATAAGCCACGAAAATTAGTAAGCTTTATTTCACGATGCTCATCGACTGGCTCTTGCACCATTTCTTTAATAACACAGGATATCTCACCCGTTTCTTCAGCACTAAAATGCTTTTTGAAATTTTCCAAATCGTGAATATAAAGGCTTTTGCTACGCGGTCTAGCAAATAAAATCCATGTATCAGTAACTTTTAAGTTTTCTACTGAATCAGGGATCTGGCGATCTTCATTTATAATCTGAGTTGGCCAATACACTCCTTTTGAATCGAGATGTGTTGCTGCAAGTTGTAATTGGGGTTCATATGAGAAACGCTCAAATGGCGAAAAGTCTTGGACTTGCTTTGATATCAAATCATTATAAGCTTTCTGAACGTCCGCTACCCCCAAACTGTCAATAGACATATAAACATCAAGCTCGAAAAGTGGCTCAGCAGATCGTCTTGGGCTAATTTCTATAGCCATATCTTTCGGATTTAGTGAAACCTCAACAGATTGAGTGATAAGAGGGTATCTAATATTAAATTCATTTGTTTTCCATACACCAAGCCCCATACCCCATACTAATTCAATTTGGGTATCAACAATCGAACCTTCTAATTGCTGCTTTAAGGTGAACAGCTCTGAATATAGTTTAATTGTACGGCGTCGTTTTTTCTCTTCTTCTGCCCAACTGTTCCATTGATTATGTACGTAATCTTGAAATAAACGCTCAATAGTTTCTCGATGCTCATATTCTGATAACAACATCAGTGTGGGCTGTTCTTGTACCGTATTGTTTTTTCCATTCCCAATAACATTAACGGTGTCAATTTTGTCCAGATCTACAGCTCTTTTTAATAAAGGGGCTGTTTCAGTTTTTCTTGAGAGATCAAGCCAAGGTATTAATTGCTGATCTTGAGGTTCGGGAGGAGGGGTTTCTACCAGTCTTTCGATTCTTAACCACAGTTCATCATCATCTTCCGCAATATCAATGTGAACCCCAGGCGAAGAAAGCAACTCATGTTCAAAACGATTAAACAAACCATGTTTTACTACATCTTTGATAGGATTAAGCTTTAAGCGAGCCGATTGTTGGGCAAATTCTATAAGAGATAATAGACGTTCTTCTTCCATGCTTCTGGAAAAAGTTGATGATTGTATGGAAGCATGGAGATTGATATCGTCATTCTTATCTTGCACTGTATTTCCTCAATTTTAATCACAGCCCTTTGCTAATTTTGGGCAATAGCAACCCATGCAAAGATTCATTTGCTTACATAGACTCCTTTTTTTATTGTTATTATTGGTGGGGTTACGTAAGAACGCGGTATTAAACGTTACGTTACTAACCTGAATTTTTGATCAATTTCGCTGTGTTGTTATTAAACATTTGCGCGATTTTATATCAAAAAGGAGATTTATACCAATTTCCAAAGCAATAATTGGTACAACCTCTTACTAACAAAACAGCAAGCGTAGGTCGGGCGCTTCGCCCGACATTTCCTTTCTCTTCTTGCACACTAAAATCAAAACTGTTATATACCCTTTCATAACGGAATATCTAAACAATCCAACATGCGCTATCGAAGAGTGATTATTCCTGGCGGTACTTACTTTTTTACTGTAAATCTACAAAATAGAAAAAGTAAATTGCTCATTGAATATATTGATACACTACGTTTGGCTTTTCGCCGTGCAAAATATCATTACCCCTTTACAATTGATGCCATTGTCATATTACCTGATCACCTTCACATGATTATGACCTTACCAGAAAATGATGGGAATTTTTCATTGCGTTGGAATCTTATAAAAGGCATTTTCTCAAGGCAACTACCAAAAAAGAAAATCCTTTCACCAATACAAAAAAATAAACGTAAACGGGGCATTTGGCAAAACCGTTTTTGGGAACATCTCATTCGTGATGAATTAGATTTTGAACATCATGTCAATTATATTCATTACAATCCTGTGAAACATGGTCATGTTGCTCATCCAATAGATTGGCCTTATTCAAGCATTCATCAATTTATTCGAAAAGGTATTCTTCATCCTCATTGGACAGAGGAAATAAAACCTCATTCGGTTGTTTTTGGAGAATAATGAAATGTCGGGCGAAGCGCCCGACCTACGTTGGCTAATTTTTGAATATTATCAGTCTGATGTTCATCAATCTTTTAAGAGGTAGAAATCAACTTAATATTAAGATGAAGAATACCTTCTTAACAAGTTGTCAAAAATTCAAGGGATAAATGGGACTGGTGGGGCAACCGCGTCCTTATTAAGTTGTAACCGTCCCCAACTAATTTATTAATGTGGGGCATAGGGGACAATCTCTACTGCAAGGAGGAAATTGAGGTGGTGCAAAATGAAAATTTATAATAACGCTAGGAAGAATATGTCGACTCATCCTTTATCTTGCATGATCACTTGGAAAGGTTTTTTTATGTTCTTTTTTGGGCGCTGAAAAGGTTCTTTTACTTCCCTTAAGCGTTCTTTTCCGTTCTTTTGCGTTCTTTTTTTACCTTTATCTGCCCTTTTTGGTTCTTTTGCTTCTCTTGGCATTAAAGGGCATTAGAAAAACCCTAAAAGGGGCGAAAAAAAACCTTTTCAGCGCCCTAAAAAGAACAGCAAAGTGCAGGGCAAGATAGGTGAAGTTAGCTAACCCGCGAGCGGGTTGCTAAACTTCACGAGTCTTATTCGCACCTTCGGTGCTCAACGTAAAAATCCGATGGTGTAGTCATTTTTTACTCACCTCCCCAAATTTTACCCGTAAAAATATACAGTCTTGGTGTGCCAACGCCTTTGATTCTTGGTTTGTGTGAGGCTAGGCCATCCGGGGCGGGTTTTAGCCAGCCAGCTTGTAATAAAACCCTTGTCACTGTGCGTTGATCAAACCCCTTACACAACTCATTTTTGTACGTCTCAGTTAACACCATGTAGATTCGAAACCCTTCGTCATCGGTTTGATAAAATCCTGCTCGGTTGAGAATTTTGTCATTGTTGGGTGAGTTGGCATTATCAAATCGGCTGGCACCATGAGATTCAAAGAAAGCACGTACTTGCGCCATAATGGCGCGATCTTCGCGGTGACCATCAACCCCAAAAGCATCCTGCCATGCAATAAAACAGGTCTTCGCTGCATGGAAAGATTCTCCTTTTTGCCACCCTGTCAGATTAAATTGACTCGCCAGTTCACCAGCCGCTGCAACCAGCGCAAAACGTCTTGCAACACGGATTATCTGACCTGTTGCATCAGGCTGAATGACTGCATCAACAAAGGTTTGAATGATGTGGGTAATCAATCGGCCGATTGTTTGTCGGTTGGCAACTACTTGATTCAGCCACGCCATACCGATTGCGCCATGATATCGGCTGCTATATTTCTTTAGCGATAAGGCCATGCTAGCCGGGCTTAATTGATCATGAATTGTTTCAAAAATCCCTATCTCACAGCCTGCATCCGCTTCGATATCAGCAAGCCTGATTTCCTGACCTGCGTTAATGCGCTGTCCTGATTTTGCCATCAGAGCCATCAAGGATTCTTCACCAGCAGATAAGAAAAATAAAGACCATCGAGAAGACTCCCTGACGGTGCCTGTACGAGAGGCACGCGTTTTTCCCTGACCATTCGCCAACAAATAAGCTGCTTCCCCTGCTTCTCTGGGATCTATTTGACTAAGTTCATCAAGAATCAGCAAGCCATCATTGTGTAATGACGCCAAGCCTTCAAGCCCATTGGTTGTAGTGCGCCATAAACGACAATAAGATTGTGGGTTTCCCCAAACCGAGGCAGCCAGACTCAAAGCAGTACTTTTGCCTGATGACGATGCGCCTCTGAAATGAAAACCACCAGAATCTTCGCCAACAATCTTTGACAGAACCGGAGCAAGGGCTACAGATATTGCAAACATCAGTCTTGAGTTGCCAGATGCCAGTCGTCCTATAGAATCTCGCCATTCCTCAACGCTGCCCTTGGAAGCCATTGCTGGTTCAATAGCATTGGTATTCTGAAATACAATCTTTTCTGTTGATTGCCCGATACACTGGGAAGCTGTGACAAAGACATCGCCATGCCAGCCGAGTTTATCAACACATCGTGCACGTGCATCTACAGGAAAGACTTGTAAATAGGAGGCTAACAAATCGCGTGCGGCTCTATTAGGAGAAATACTCAATCCTAATCGTGCCAGCTCTCGCCTCACATCGGACGCATCCCCTTGCAACAAAGCCAAGGGCATCGCCCACTGATGAGTTATTCCGTCATCATCCTGCCATTCCAGCAAACGACCCCACTCACCACTCTGGGCATCTCGGGTTTTGGCAACAACATACAATGGCGCGCATATCCATCGAGGTGGTAATGGGTTGCCATCTTTATCAATGCCGATAAAAGTTAATCCCTCAGCAGTTAATCGAAAGCGACCACCCGCATAGTCGCAAAAAACTGGACGCTGCTTTGGTGTATTGGGTAATTCAATAACATGATTTTGTGGCATACATGATTCTCCAAACAACAGTCAAACCATCGGAATGAAGTAAATTCATTCTGACGAATTTTAAATTTATGCATTCTCAACGAGCTGTAGCTGACCTTCGTCACTGGTTGAGTAATAAATTTTTTGTTGTTGGAGAAAATTCAGCACATCACTTTTTCGGTACAATACCTTGCGACCTATTTTTAAATAAGGAACACCACCACCCGACCAGCGGTTACGTTCAAGTAACTGGGTGGAGCAGCTTAAAACGGCTGCGATAGTTTGTTGATTAAAAAGTGCCGAATGTGGCGCAGATTCAAATTCGTTTAGTAGATGTAAACGGGATGGTTTTTGTGCAGGCATAGGAAACTCCGCGATTGATTATTCACTCAGCATAATGCTGAACCAGTCCAATCCCTTGAATGAATCCCAATGCCTTTCCGGCCTAGCCAGAACGAAACATTGTTCTTCTCTTTCCTTAGCTTAATTTAGCTCCTGCTAATTAGTTTTTATTGGCAAAAAATAGATCATACCTCAAACTTGTAAAAAGTATCTCGTATTCCTTCAAAGATTGTCAAGCACAAAAGATCTACTTCAAAGATATGTTATCGAATGATATTGATTGATGCGGAAATTCGTTCTAAAAATGAATCTGTCCCATACGTCCCACCAACACAGAACAAGATTGGGGCAGCTCAACACAGTAATGACGCGGGTGTCCCGCTTGTCCCCGATGTCCCGCAGTTTTTCCGTTATGGTGCAATTCGCTTAAATGCCATGGAGATATCAAAACCACAGGCATGCGCGTATTTTTCCAATGTTTTCCAGCTTGGATTGCTGCTCCCTTTCTCCAATCGAGAAATGTTTCCTTTTTGTGTTCCCATGCGATCCGCAAGCTGCTCTTGAGTTAACCCGGCTTTTTGACGCATCGAAAGTAATGAGTCAATCAATGCAAATTCTGACTCTAGTGCGTCATATGCTTGCTTTACGTCCTCATTTTTAAGTGCTTTCTGTTTTAATGTTTTAAGGTTCATAATTTTTCTACCTCTCGTTTTCTCAATTTTGGAGGAATTGTCAAGATAGCTTCCTCTACAGACTCATTATAAAAATCAATAGTCCAATGCACTTATTTAATCCATATGTTATCTTATATGATAACTCAATGTTATCATTTTTCCAGTTTGATGACGCGTTAAGCTGCCTATTAAATCAAGGGAATTGATTAAGATAAGATATATTGCGACACAGCTTGTGTCGTAATTATAACTCCGGGCAAGCGTGGCAAATTGCTTCATCCGCTGTATATTTCTAAAAGAGCATCCCATCTGCATTAGAGGTGCAATGTGCCCCGCAGTAATTGCGAAACGGACTGTTTCGCAAATTCAATTCGTGGGTAAAGGAACAAACCATCGCATATACTCAAGATTTCATTTAGATCCCTGCTTTTCAGAAAATGGTTGGTGCATAACAAACAAGAACTACTCCAGGAAATGCGCGCCCGATTCACTTTAAGGGTTTATATTTAACCTAAAATTTCTAGTATTACTCGAAATAATGAAATTAAAATAAACTCTTCCTGAATTTCGTGCCTAAAGGTGCAGGAAAAATTTACCTTAAATGTGGATTTCCTATATTTTTGTACTGAACTGCTTGATAAGTTCAAGAATCTCACTGAATTGAGGGTGATTGCCAAAATATATTTCTGATTTTTGATCGTAAAGTTTGCTAAAGGTATCCAACTCTCCAGCTTCAGATAATAAAAAAGCAGGGTTTTTGCATAGATCTAATTCATCATCTCGACCAAATTTTTCAGCCTTGTATGCCTTGTAATCCTCCGTGCTGATAAAGTCCAGTATCCTTTCATTTTGTAATAACATATAGACATCATAATAGTGCCGAATAAAATTAACCGGTGATGTGTTTTTTTCAGCTTTATTCCTCCGATATTTTGTAGAGATGGTTTGTAGTTTTTCTACGAAGGTATATTCAGGGTAATAACATTTTACTTTTAATGCCCGGTTGTCAAATACTTTAATACCAGACGCTATTACCTTGTCATAAGCCCATGAGCTAATATCCTTTTCTTCATATGGCGTTGTTTTATCAAATCCCATTTCAAACAAAATACCTTCCTTCAAGGCTTTAAGCGGCTCAAAATGAGAGATATATTGACCCCTGATTCCGGCACTTCTCATTTTTTTATCGTCAAACTCGTGATCACGGCTAAAAGATAGGTCTTGTATTGTCAATTTGTTAGATACATCATCGAAAAATGTGCTTCTTGCTTCTATGTGGCTTGCCCTGGTATGGTTCTTGCCAATCTTCAGATTCAGTTCTGGCTTAGGATGTACTTGGACATCAATATCCTCAGAAAATCGATTAATGAGATTAAAACCCTTTGATAATGAAGTTCCTCCTTTTAATTCAAAGTCATGCTGTTGTTGCAATCCCCATAAGGCATGCATAACCCAATAATCTTTCTCAACAATACTGGGGCTTATGCCTTTTTCTTCGGAAATAACCATGAATAAATCTTTTGCATCAGGTAATTCGTGTAAAAACATATTAGTTTCCAAGGAGGATATGTAAATATTTTCTGGTGGCAACTTTGCCATATTTGACAGATAGTTTCATTAACTGGACTTTATCAAACTGATCGAGGTTTTTAGCAACTTTTAATTGTAATTGGCTTACATCTTCCGTTAAATATTTCGCATTGTTTAATAAGTCCACCAATAAAAATTCTTTAGTCAGTTTAGTTGGGAAACCATTACTTGGGCGTTTAAAAGAGAAAACACGATTTCCAAGCCTTTTATCCTCATGGCGCTCACTGTTATAAACAACTACTTGGTTATAAAGTTGTGTCAGGCCTAAACCCAATTTATTGTAATCATTCCATGAATACATGAGAAAGGGCTTATCAAGAAAACCTTTAACAAGCGCCTCATCAGTCGGTGGTAGTAATCCAAAACGAGAATGCTTTGGTTTGTAATATAAACCTGTTGCTGGCTTTTTAAGCTTGTTTGCTTCCACTAAGGTATTGAGATCTCTATCCAGATTGCTTGAAAAAGACAACAAGTCCTCTCTCCGGTAAACGAAGCCGGCTTTCATATGGGAATATAGGTTGTCACGCTTTAATGTATTCATGGTTATATTATATGCAACTACCCTCTGATTTGCAAAAAATTTTATTAATATTTCATGTAAATATTTTTTATTAGGCCGCTCACTTTCATCTTTAACCATCTGCACTAGGCGTACAATATGTCCTTATGGTAATTGCGGCACAGCTTGTGCCGCAATTGGTAGTTTAGGGTCGCATGGCAAATTTTTTCATCCCTAAGAAATGCGAGTTGCAATTCTTTTAATGGTTTATATTTTATCTAGAATTTCTAGTAATCCTCGAAATTTTTCAAAATTAGTAAACTTCAGTTTAATAAAATCCCTGATAATAAAAGGGAGAAGCAGCTTAAAAAGTTAAAGCAAATTTTAGAGCCGTAATTAGGGGCACAACCTGTGCTCCAATTTTGAATTCAAGATAAGCTCGCGCAAAAAACATGGGGTTCGTTACTCATGAACTGCTCTATGTGGTTGGATTGCTATTAGTGTTGCAGATGGTTGGACACCCATACACTTTAAAAAATAATCTGTAATTTGTTGCATTGGTTTTCTCAACCGCTCAACGTCGGTCACAATATACCCGGCAGTGATATCACCGTTCATTTTATGGTTCATCAA
>JACPOX010000103.1:51148-52640 GCA_016191305.1 Legionella longbeachae
GTAAGCCGAGATATCCAGCCCCTCGGCAATGGTAATAAACGTTCGTCTTAAATCATGAACTGTGAAATGTATGCCTGAGAACTTGGTTACATTGGCCATTTGCTTACGTGGTTCAATAATATGACCTGCTGCGCCTGTGCCAGAAAAAACATAGTCATTTGTCTTTTTTTGGCTGCGTGATAATAGCAGTTCATACAAGTAGTTAGAAAGAGGGAGAGTATGGGATTCATGATTTTTAGTATCAAGTACGGTTAATGTTTTCGCGTTCAGATCGACTTGAGCCCAGAGTAAAGTAGCTGCTTCCTGACGGCGCAACCCAGTTAGTAGTATCAACAATAGATAATCCCGTAAAACGTCACTTTGTAGTTGTTCTACTCCAGCGTACCAGAGAGCCAACTCATGGGCTTTGATAAAACTTTGCCGACGCTCCACCCGATACCATGCGCGAGTCTGTGATAATCGTTTAACAGGGTTTTCGGTAATCAATGATCTACCTTGTGTATCTTCATATTGACCGGCAGCAAAATTAAAAAGTGCACGCAGAAGACGTATAGCTAAATTGGCGTAGGCCTCACCACGTTCTTTCCCTAGCTTTTGGTGATATTTCGCTACTTTATCTTTTGTGATTGCAAGAAACGGTTTATTAATCCAGCCAGCGAAACCAGTGGCCAAAATTTTTTTATAATTATATAGAGTATTGTGTTTGAGTGATTTACGAACCTGGATGTAATCATTAAATACATCGTTTAATGTCGTTGCACGCATTTTGTCAGCACGTTTTTCAGCAACAGGATCCATTCCAGACGCAATTTGTCCAAGCAACTTCTGCGCTTCTTTTCTTGCCATTTCAACCGTTAGCTCAGGATAACGTCCTAATGTAATGCGAGACAGTTTATTCTTTATCAGTTTCTCAACAAAGAAAGCTTTTGTACCACCAGAAGTGACTCTAACACCAAAGCCCTTCATGGCATCATCGTAATACCGTTTTTGTGCAGTTCTCCCAGCAGTCTCTGAAATAGGTATTGGTAATTTTTCAACGGCTGATTTAGTGATCTTCATTTTGCTTCTCATTCGTTATATCGAAAACGTGTCGAACATGTGTCGAAGAATTCATTAAAACACAATAAAAGATCTTAAACCATAAAAACAGCTATAACCCTTACAAACAAAGGATAGTTAAAAGAATTTAAAAGCTGGTGAAAGTCATTAAAAGCCGTAATTTTATAACTGTTAATCATTAGGTCGGCGGTTCGAGCCCGTCCCGGGGAGCCATATACAGTCTAGGTTGTAGCCAAATTAAAATTTCTTGCTAGTTTCTCTGGGTACACATTGGGGTACACTTAATACAAAATGAACTAGTCGGAGTTTTATTTTTATGCCACTCATAGTTAACTTATCAACAATACATACATTATATCCCGTCAGTAAAAGCGTAGATGCGTTTGTACGCTTGTGTAACAAATATTCGGCTGGTTGTTTTAGCTCGTGCCCT
>JACPOX010000160.1 GCA_016191305.1 Legionella longbeachae
AATGGGGCAGAAAAAGAAGATCGACTCAGTATGGCGAACGACTTATGCCAACGATTAAATGCTGAGTTTTTACAGATGATTGGTAATATAATTATTATGTATCGTAAAAAGGAAGAGAAACATAAGTGACAGAACTACGAGTATTGTATAAACTAGATCTTAATTTTTTGACACAATGCATATTCCTCTAAGACCCAATACCTAAATTTAATTTGCAGGTGTTAGGTAAATTGAGGGTAATTAAATTATTGTATGGCCTATGATATTAAAATACATACCGAATACTCTGACTTTACTACGCTTAGGCTTAATCGTCCCGTTTTTATTTTATTTATATCATCATGAATATACTATTGCATTTTATATATTTATCCTGGCCGGACTAAGTGATGGATTGGATGGATTCTTGGCAAGAAGCTTTAATTGGCAAAGTTTTTTTGGCTCCTTTATTGATCCATTAGCTGATAAATTATTAATTGCTTCCAGCTTTATTTCATTAGCCTTCATCGGAGTATTACCCTGGTGGTTAGTGTGTCTTGTATTTTTTAGAGATTTAACTATCTCTATGGGAGTACTTGCCTGGTATAAATTTATTCGCCGTAAGCTCGATTTTCAACCCACTTTACTAAGCAAGATTAACACCGTCTTACAATTGACTTTAGTTACATCATGCCTGTTTGAATTGGCCTACTTTGAATTTCCTTCATATCTAATTAATACCCTAATTTGTTTGACAACGTTTACTACAACCGTCACTTATTTTGATTATATTTGGACTTGGGGCAAAAAAGCATGGCCCAAAAAAGAACCTTTATAATGAACAAGCAGTTAGCCTTAACTATAAAACTAAGCGATGAAGCAACCCTAGTTGATTTTAATTGGGGAAACAACAAGCTGCTGCAGCAGCNNACAATATGTTGACTTATAAAGAAGATAGATTGCTTTATCTCTGGGGTCCATCAGGATGTGGAAAATCACATTTATTACAAGCATGTTGCCAAACCGTAAATTCTACTCAATCAGCAATTTATCTGCCCCTAACTCTTCTTAAAGAATGGGGTCCACAAACTATTGAAGGATTGGAAGAGCAAACATTAATTTGTATTGATGATATTGATATTATTTCTAAAGATCCTGCCTGGGAAGAGGCTTTATTTCATTTATATAATAAAATCAAAGATATGGAAAAAAGTATTTTAATCATCTCCGGAAATCAATCACCAACAACGATGCCTATTAATCTTGCAGACTTGCGCTCCAGATTAAGCTGGGGACTGGTAATTCAATTGATGGAATTAAATGATGAAGATAAAATTAATACCTTAAAACAGCACGCCTTAAAGCGCGGATTTGATTTACCTGAAAGCGTAGGCCAATTTCTGCTGAATAGATGCTCACGCAATATGCATGATCTGCATCATTTACTCAATCGCCTGGATGATGCCTCTCTTGCAGCACAGAGGAAAATCACCATTCCTTTTGTAAAAAACACTCTAAATATTTAAAAACGTATTAACAGACCCTAGATAAATCACATGAAACAACAACCAGTAACGTCATCCTGATTTTGTAGCTCAGGCGAATCCAATAACAATAAATCTGGTGATTTAAGAAAGGAATAGAAATTATCGCTTGTTCGTGTGTTAAGGGGGACTTTACTAGAAATTGCGTCATCATCAAGCACTCTGTTGTTGATAATTCCTTGTTCTAATTGAAATACCCTATTGCTTAATTTTATCGTACTATTCACTTTTTCTTTTAGATTTTTTAACTTATTTACTTCTTTAACTAACAAATCTGTATTACATAATTTTGTTATAGTCTTTTCATTCAAACCAAACCAACTACTTACCAATTTGTTTAATCCTGGGCGATCTACGTACCAATAGACACTAAGGGCCGCCAATCCCACCACTGTACTAAAAATAATTACCGGAAAAAAAACCGATGTCATTGACTTAAGCACCAGACTTGAAATAAAAAGTGCTACTGATTGCCCCGCAAAAAATCCATTACCCAAAACAAGCAATGCAGATACACCCGATATTAAAGCTTTAGCTATTCGCATATTTTCGCTCTTTAGTGCTTCCTCAAACTGCTTACTGCCTTTGGCAAGGGATAATAAACGTTTTTGCAACATAGAAAGTATTTCTGCTAGCTGTTTTAAATTTTTGTGTGATAACTCTGTGAGACAATAAGCATTTATTTTTTTTCTTATGGCTTTAATTTCTTGTAAGTGCTGTAAATACACCGCTAATAATTGAAAGGTATCTCTAAGCTTAAAACCCAAACTATTAGATACTTTAACTAAATCAAATCCACAAAAAACTGCTACAGAAAGAAAAGAAAAAATAAATCCCGCGCCAAAAAGAATCACCGGAGATACAGTAAAAACACTTAACATTGTAACAATACCGTCAAATCCCTGACAAGCAGCTACCAAAATACCTGCCATGGTAAGTGGTATCAATTTTAACCTGCTTATCCCGAAACTATTTTTCTCTTGTTGTTCTTTTTTAAATTCCTCACCCTCCATAGAAGAAAAAAGATCACGTAATAACTCAAAATGTAAAGAGAGGAGAAGAAACTCAGCTTTTTTATGCTTTTTTTTAGATTTAACAGGACGATCAATATCTTCTTTATTTAGCCAAGAAATTAATGTTTCAAGATCAATAGACGAAATGAGAGAGGGAAATTCACTGGGCTGAAAGCCGCAAGCAATCAAATATTTTTCTATCAAGTTTTGAGAACGCAAACTGAGTTCGATTTTCAATTCCGCCAATGTTTCTAACTCCAATATTTTTTGACGATCAAATATTACAACAATTATCCAATAAAATGGACATCATTTAGGCATATTCTCTGATATTTCATTTCTTTTGTAAGGAAATGCCACGAAAATTAATCTAGCTCTCCCTGATCCTTTAACAGCTTATGCAATCGTAGCTTACTGCAAGATAAATTTGATGTGTTTTTTGAAAGATACAAATGTAGTAAATCCGAACCAAATATCAAAGTAAAGCAAGGAGTGTTATTGACAAATACTGATTCCAAAATGCAAGTTACCTCCGAAATAAAGCCATTTATTATTTAACTTATTTCTTGTGGATGCTTATTACACATGCATGTTGCCACAGATAAATGACCAACGATCGATCTTTTTGCTTAATATTGTTTCTTATCGTATAATTTATTTGCGAACATTATAAAAGGAAGCGATCATGAAAAAAACAGTAATCGCAACGTTAGTGTTTGTACCTACACTTCTGTTAAGTAGTTGTTATGTTACCTCTTATCCAGGAGGCTCCAATTATAGTAGTTACACACCAGTATATTACTCTGGATATTACTCTGGCTGGGGTGGTGGATGGGGCGGTGGATGGGGACGTGGATGGAGAAATAGCTC
>JACPOX010000074.1 GCA_016191305.1 Legionella longbeachae
ATCTGCCGAAGTGAGTAGGGGGGATCAAATTCAAAATGCCAGATATTTTCAAAAACTTGGTATTAGTTTGGTCATAGAAGATAAGTTTTTAAATGCAGAGACTTTAATACATGCATTACATGAACTTGCGAACAATCAGCACGAAATTAAGAGTAAAATGGAAGCATTAAATATTAAGTCTGCTACAGATCAAATTGTGACTATTATTGAGGAGCAAGTTCATGTTCAATCAGCAAGCACTGTATGATTTTGTCTGTCAACAGTGGCAGGAAGAAATTATCCCAAGTTTATATGATTACATAAAAATTCCTAATAAATCGCCTCATTTTGATACTCAATGGCAAGAGCATGGTTTTATGGAGCAAGCAGTAAAGCATATTTCTGGATGGTGTGAGTCACATGCTCCAAAAGGAATGATTCTTGAAATCATAAGATTAGCTGGCAGAACTCCCTTAATTTTCATAGAAGTTCCAGGTGAAATCAATGAAACTGTTTTATTATATGGTCATCTTGATAAACAACCAGAAATGTCGGGTTGGGATGATGATTTGCATCCTTGGAAACCGGTGTTAAAAGATGGGCGCTTATACGGTCGGGGTGCCGCAGATGATGGTTATTCAGCATATGCTTCGTTAACTGCTATTAGTGCTTTGCAAAATCAAGGAATACCTATTCCCCGTTGTGTATTGATTATTGAAGCCTGTGAAGAGAGTGGTAGTTATGATCTGCCTTATTATGTAGAACTGTTGCAAGAACGTATTGGAAAGCCTAAGTTAGTTATTTGCCTAGATTCTGGTGCTGGTAATTACGAGCAATTATGGATGACTACCTCTTTGCGCGGCAACGTGGTGGGTGAGTTATCGGTTGAGCTCATTAGTGAAGGAGTACATTCAGGAGCAGCCAGCGGGATTGTTGCAGATAGTTTTCGTGTGGCAAGGCAATTAATCAGCCGCATTGAGGATGAACAGTCCGGAGAAGTTAAATTACCTGATTTGTATTGTGATATACCGGAGAAAAGAAAAAAGCAAGCGACAGATTGTGCCCAAGCTTTAGGCAATGCTGTGTATACGGAATTTCCTTGGCATAAAGAAGTTGAACCAGTAATAATGGACAAGCAACAATTAATTTTAAACAGAACCTGGCGTCCAGCACTGACTGTAACAGGTGCAGATGGATTCCCTGCTATTGCAGATGCAGGTAATGTAATGAGACCAAAAACGGTACTTAAATTGTCCATGCGCTTGCCGCCCTTAGTCAATCCAAAAATCGCTGCAGCAGCAATGGAGAATGCATTAACCAAAGAAGCTCCGTATCATGCGAAGGTAACTTTTACAAAAAACGATGGCTCACAAGGATGGAATGCCCCAGAACTCTCTTCTTGGTTGGAAAAGGCTGCAGATGCTGCATCTATGACCTATTATGGAAAGCCTGCAGCTTATATGGGTGAAGGAGGAACTATTCCTTTCATGGGCATGTTAGGAGAAAAATTTCCTGATGCGCAATTTATGATAACAGGGGTTTTGGGGCCTCATTCTAATGCGCATGGCCCTAATGAATTCTTGCATTTAGACATGGTTAAGAAATTAACTGCTTGTGTTGCTTATGTTTTGCATCATGTTAGCTGAATTGTAAAAATGTAGCCTAGGCTACATTTTTAACATAGAAAAATAATATAAAAATCTCTCGACAGCATCCAAAAATCTTGGGATACTCTCCATGGCTCTGGAGCGAGCCATATAGTCCAACACTTAGGAGAAATTTATGAAAGCAAAAGCTATTGCTGTTCTGTTGTCATTATTTGTAGTTACTGTTTCCTCTCATGCAAGCATTCAAAAAAAAGTATCTGATAAAAAAGATCCCCCCATAGTAGTCCATAAAATAGATATCAATAAGGCTGATTTATCAGAACTTACTGGATCTGTAAAAGGGATCGGTAAAAAACGTGCGGAAGCCATTATTGCCTATCGCAAAAGTCATAACGGTTTTAAATCTTTAGAAGAACTTACTGAAGTTAAAGGATTAGGTAAGCATTTTATGGATATTAATCGTGATAAACTGAATACCGTATTTGTTGTTAATAAAACGCAATAATTAGAGGCTAGGTATTGGGTTGTTGGCATACTGCTTGTTCACATTAATTGTGCTTAGCAAATGGTCTAGCAACCCTTAATTTATTGGATTTATCTTTACTTGCATACCTTATATTTATTATTGTTTCATAGTGTATAAAAAACCCACCACTTTATTTTAAATTGTTGCTTAAGAACTGTCGATTTTTATCCAAATTTAGGATAAAGTAACGCACAAAAAGAAGAACGGGGTAGTGCTGCTTATGTTCAGGAAATTAAGAGGCGTGTTTTCCAATGATTTGTCGATTGATTTGGGAACAGCTAATACATTAATTTATGTAAGAGATAAAGGGATTGTGTTAAACGAACCTTCTGTAGTAGCTTTACGTAATGAGTCAGGTCAAAAGCGAGTTGCTGCTGTAGGGCTTGAAGCCAAGCGTATGCTAGGTAGAACTCCAGGAAACATCAATGCGATTAGACCAATGAAAGATGGTGTGATTGCTGACTTTTTTGTTACTGAAAAAATGCTGCAGCATTTCATACACAAAGTACATGAAAATAAATTTTTACGACCCAGCCCGCGAGTTCTGGTTTGTGTTCCTTGTGGTTCTACGCAAGTTGAACGCCGTGCAATTCGTGAATCTGCAATGGGTGCTGGTGCTCGAGAAGTATTTCTTATCGAAGAACCTATGGCCGCTGCTTTGGGTTCTGGAATGCCTGTAGAAGAAGCCAGTGGTTCTATGGTTGTCGATATTGGTGGTGGTACCACCGAAGTTGCAATTATTTCCTTAAGCGGTATTGTATATCACCAATCTGTACGCATTGGTGGTGACAAATTTGATGATGCGATTGTATCTTATGTTCGCCGTAATTATGGAACACTAATTGGTGAAACTACAGCTGAGCGTATTAAACACGAAATTGGATCAGCTTTCCCTAGCCGCGATTTGTTTGAGATAGAAGTTCGTGGAAGAAATCTAGCCGAAGGAGTTCCTCGTAGTTTTATTTTGACTAGTGCCGAAATTCTGGAAGCGCTACAAGAACCTTTATCAGGCATAGTTGGTGCTGTGAGAGCTGCCTTAGAATTGGCCCCACCTGAATTAGCGGCCGATATTGCTGAGCGTGGTATGGTCTTGACTGGAGGCGGTGCTTTGTTGAAAAACATAGATACTTTGCTGATGGAAGAAACGGGTCTACCTGTATTAATTGCTGAAGATCCACTCACTTGTGTAGCGCGTGGTGGCGGTAAAGCTTTAGAAACTATGGATTTACGTGGTGGTGATTTCCTCTCAACAGAATAATACACACAATAAATTATTTAGTAAGCATGGGTACAGTTCGATAGGATTTGTGCTCGCGCTTGTGTTTTCTGTTTTTTTAATGTTTTCTGATTATCACTATCGTTATTTAGATAGTGTTCGCAGTGGTTTTTCCTTAGTTGTTGCCCCATTACAATATGCAGTTGATTATCCAGTACGAGTAATTGGTTGGATTCAATCGCTTGTTAGTGCCAAAAAAGCATTAATTGCAGAAAATATGCAGCTACGCTATCAGCAAACAAAAATTGAAGCAGAGTTACAAAAACTAATAGTCATTCAAAAAGAAAATTCGCAGTTAAAAGAATTGTTGCAGACTTCGTCTAAAGCAGATATGAGAGCGATGGCGGCTCAAATTCTTGCTGTAGACACTAGTAACTCGCGACAAATACTTGTTTTAAATAAAGGTAAGCGAGATGGGGCTTATGTAGGTCAACCTGTTTTGGATGCAAAAGGTATCATGGGGCAAATTGTTGATATAGGCCCGATAACCAGCACAGTACTGCTTATTTCTGACTCAAAGAGTGCAGTTCCTGTGCGAAATAATCGAACTGGGGAGCGTGCTATTCTTGTTGGAACAAATGATATAGAAGAATTATCTTTAATTAATTTACCAAAAACATCTTCGATTCATCCCGGAGATGTATTAGTGACTTCAGGCTTAGATAGACACTATCCTGAAGGTTATCCTGTAGGACTTGTGGAACAAGTTAATAGTATCCCTGGCGAAGATTTTGTTAAAGTAAAAGTCAAACCGGTAGCATTGCTAAATAGAAACCGCCTGGTATTATTAATCTGGTCAGATGCTGAACAAGAACACTTGACATGTCAGATTAACAAGCGTTTGAATGCAATGGAGAGTATGTGATGAAAAATCTTCGCATACGTTTAGCTCTGGGATTTATCGTAGCACTTATTTTATCCATATTGCCCATGCCGGAACTAATTTCTGCTTTTAGACCGCCCTGGATATTATTGCTTGTTTTATACATAGAATATTTTTTGCCGGGTAATTTTAAATTGACTACCTTGTTATTTGTTGGTTTATTGTTGGATGTATTGTTAGCTACGGTAATTGGTGAGCATTCATTTGCTTTGCTTTTGGTTACTTGGATCGCATCCAGTAAATCAAGACGATTTCAATTTTTTTCTATGATACAGCAAATCTTTTTAATTGGCTTTTTTGGCCTTTTATATCAATCTATTATTTCTTTGACTACAGCTCTATTAGGCTTTAACTACGATTTATTTACGCCTGTAGCTAGCGCATTAATAGGCATGATTATCTGGCCTTGGATTCGTCTGCTTGGAGAAAATAATTTGTTGAATCGTTTAGTGTATCGTTGATTGATATTTGGATTAATAATAAATTTCTAGCTTAAATAATGTGACTTCTTTATCCAGCACTTACGGTAAGTTAAAGAAAAGTAGCATTGGGGTTCGCTAAGGTCGAGTTAAAATAAGTTACATTTTTTATTTTGACTTTTTAGATCTTTAAGGGATTCACCCTGCTGTTTTAATCTAATCTGAAATAATTCACTAATTTTATCTGCATCTGTATGAAGTAAAGTAACTAAATGTTGAGAAAACCTTTTTACTTCCGTTACATTCAATGATTTTCCACGCACTAAGGCTAGTTCAAGCTTGGTATTCTTTTGGTTTTCCATGTACTTGTGAAGAACATTTCCCCCACAACCTAGTTTTTCAAATTGAAAATCTGAGAGAGAAAAACGCGGTTCTGTGCATAATTCGTTTAATAAATGTCTGGGGATGTGACATTGTTGTAAATTACATATTTTTTCCAATATAGGTTCTTCATTAATTTGATAATAATAGCTTGTTTTGGTATTTGAAATAGATTGAATTTCATTCAAGTAAGTAGATAAATCGAAAAAATCTTTCTGCCCACTAGCCTGCTTAATATATTCATTAACTAAATTGTTCTCTTGCGCTGCGGTTATAAAAATTTCTTGGCTATAAAGATCAGCAACAAAAAATGCATACTCAAGAGGTGTCTTAGTTACCATTTCTCCATCAATACCAATAGCTGAGGCTTTTAAAAACATCGCATCAGGATGTTGTTTAATAATATCTTTCACCTCATCCCATCGTGCATTAATTACAGATTGTAAAAGAGTATTCTGAATTTCATTTGATTTATCAAAAAATGCTTCGCGCATATATTAACTCCAATTAGATGTCAATATGACCATATAATGGATAGTATAGTCCAGGTTTGTACAATTGCTTTAAGTCGTTATGAAGATATAGTCATTATCTGCAGCAGGTAGCTGTGGGGAGATGTATCGAGATCAATTGACAACACGGCTTAATATTTTATGTAATAAAATCAACTCATTTTATATTTATCAAATTATATTCCCCAGGTTGTAGGTCTTTCATTTTCCAATCACCTATTTGATGACGTACCAACCTTAATGTCGGGAAACCAATTGCCGCAGTCATTTTACGAACCTGGTGATTTTTCCCCTCTCTTAAGATAATTTCTAACCAGCTAGTTGGGATGTTTTTTCTGAAACGAATAGGTGGTGACCGTGGCCATAGTGGAGGCTCATCAACATGCCTGACTTCTGCAGGTAAAAAGCTGATATCTTTGAGAATTAAACCTTTTTTTAGGGGGATTAAATCTACGTCAGACGGGATTCCTTCAACTTGCACCCAATAATATTTTTTTTTATTGAATTTGGGATGGCTAAGTCGGTGGGCGAGTGCGCCATTATTTGTAAGGAGCAGTAAGCCCTCACTGTTTTTATCCAAACGACCAGCCGCATAAAAGTCGGGTATATTAATATAATTAGCTAAAGTATGGTCCTTCTCTTCTCCAGAAAATTGGCTAAGTACGCCATAAGGTTTGTTGAAGAGAATAAGATCAGGCATGAAGTATATTAATAAAAATATTCGAATATATAATAATAGGAGTTTTATACATTAGGGGCAACCATTCTAATCAATTCATTGTGTTTGTAGAGCAATTATTATACAATATCTCGAAATTACGAATTATTTTAATAATATCTATGAAATATAGCATCTTGATCTCATTATTTTTTTGTCAATTTAGTTATGCAATGAATTATATTGTTATGGTTGGAGATGAAAAGGTAAAAATTAACCATACTGTTGGAAGAGGTAAGACATTTATTCATTTGCATCATAATGAACAAACAGCTTTAAAGGCTGCCCAAACCGTAATAAAAAAAGAGGGAGGAAGTCTTATTTCCCTCGTGCATTCTGGTGGTCGCAATGTAGTATTTCATTTGAATAATCAACGCTATGTTTTTGATCCAAATCGTATTTTTACGGATAAAGGAATAAAAAAAACACTCAGTTCCTTAAGTCAATATACTCCACAGGCTCATAAGGAAGTCAAAAAATTAGCTACCAAAATTAAACTCATACTTCCAAAAGGGAAAGTTGTTGCTGTGCATAATAATTCATCTTATTCACTTAAAGATTATTTACCCGGAAATACTCTTGAAAAAGATGCACAAGCAATCCATATGACTCCTGAGAATTATTATCGAAATTTCTATTTGGTAACTAAAATAAGTGATTTTCTGCGTTTGAAAAGTAAAGGTTATAATGGAGTCTTACAAAAGTCTTCGGCAACTGATGATGGTTCTTTGTCTGTGTATTTGTCCAAAAATGATTATATCAATGTTGAAGCTGGATTTGATCAACTGTTTGAACAAATCAAAATGTTGCAGCACGCATAGGTTTGTTTGAAAATGCTAAAAATATTTCAAATCTAATGTTAAAAAATCAGTAGGTACATTAGTTGCTAATTAACTTAAATGGTACTTGGGATTCTAAGTTCTCACATGTTATGATTGCTCTTTCTAAATTTAAGGAGTAGTCAATGACATACGAAAAAATTAAAGTGCCTTCACAGGGTGAAGCGATTACTGTTGCCGCTGATCTGTCTCTTTGTGTACCCAACAATCCGATTATTCCTTTCATCGAAGGGGATGGTATTGGAGTTGATGTGACTCCACCTATGATTCGAGTTGTTGATGCTGCGGTTGCTAAAGCTTATGATGGTAAAAGAAAAATAGCCTGGATGGAAGTTTATGCGGGTGAAAAAGC
>JACPOX010000075.1:0-6516 GCA_016191305.1 Legionella longbeachae
TTTTAATGTTAGTACGCTGGTACTTGGCTTATCTATTGTAATAGCAACTGTCTTGGAGCTGTTTTTAATCCAAGACAGTTGCTATTACAAGGTAGAAGAAATAAGTAGTTGCGAATTTTAAAAAATAGAGTAGATTTGGCAAAAATCTCCCGCCAAGGATGCCTAATGTCTAAGACTCCCAAAAAGATTCGCCACTGGAAAGAGTATAACAAGTCTTTAGTAAAAAGGGACAAATTCTTTAAGCTTTAATGAAGACTATTTAGAGCAACTTTACTACAAAAACCCTCAACGTCGAGGTGGCCAAAGAATATATAGTGCTCAGATGTATGAATACCTATTGACCATTAAAGTGATGTTACGTTTCCGTGGCGTGCGTCGATAGGGTTTGCCCGAGCGGTACTTCAGAAGACTTTTCCGGATAAAATAATTCAAGTACCTGACTATGCGCATGCGAGTCGCGAATCAGGGAAATTAGAATTAAAAATAAAACCCCTAGGATTAAAATCATAGCTAGGAATGGAGTTAGCCTTTGATTAGTACAGGAGTGAACGTTTATTCTACTAGTGGTTACCATCAAAGGAGCCATGGGAAAGAGGCCAATTATTCATTCAAGTATTTTGGCAATGGCAAAGGTTCGAGCGTGTATCGCTTTATCGATGAACGAGGTATTTTATTTTATGCAACTGTATTTAGTAGTGCTGAGCGGGATGCTATGTACGTTATTGATGGTTTATTACATAATGATACAATTGCCAGTAATGTACATTCAACTGATACGCACAGATATACAGAAATGGTTTTTGCGGTATCTCATTTAATTGGAATGACATTTGCTCCACGTATAAATGATCTAGCTTCACAAAATTTAGTCAGCTGTCGAATTAGACGTAATTGGGACAACATTTTAAGATTAATTGCCACAATCAAACTCCGCGAACATCGAGCATCTACAATACTCAAAAGATTAGGTGAGTATTCAAATCAACATCCATTGCAAGAAGCATTAAAAGAGTTCGGAGGAATTATCAAATCAATCTTCATTTTGAAATATGTAGATGACGTGGATTGGCGACAAGCCATTGAGAAGCAATTAAACAAAGGTGAGTTGGCCAACAAATTCTCAGCTGCAATCTCCTTTGCCGATCAAAATATTCTAGAATCACTCAAAGAAGATCAAGAAATGTATGCGTTCGGCTAAATACACCTACCACTGAATTAAAAACCGCATAAACTGAGCTTCTCAAAAAGAGGAGCTAGAAATGAAATCAAAAGAAGAATATTGGGAACGGTTATTTAAAGGATATGAACGAAGTGGATTATCGCAAGAAGATTTCTGCAGTGAGCAAGGGATTCCTATTGCAAAATTTAAGTATCAATGGCGTAAAAGGATAGCGCCAGGAAGTCAGAAGTCCGAGGCAGATAAGCCCAGTCATTTTGAACCGATACTGATTAGTAACAAGGACTCTGTTCATCAGGAGACCCTAACGAGCCAATCGATTATTATCCAATTTCCCAATCAGATTAGCTGTGAAGTGAAGATGGATATCAAGAGCAAAGATTTTTCTTCCTTACTGAATCAATTGAGGTTGCTATGCTGATTCCAGAAGAAGTTCAGGTTCATTTATATTGCGGTATTACTGACATGAAGAAATCGATTAATACCCTGGCGATATTAGTCAAAGACGTATTCGACATGGAACTTGAGACAGGGCATTTATTTTTATTTCGTAGTCGCTGTGGTTCGAAACTCAAAGCCCTTTACTATGAGGAGTGTAGTTTTACCTTATGGTATCGGAGGTTAGAGAAAGGAAAATTCATTTTCCCGCGTAATACCCAAGGCCATATTGAGTTAACCAAGGACCATTTAAATTGGCTGATGGCTTCTAATAAATACACGTTTCACCAAGGTGAAATCCCTGTAATTTGTATATTGCTTATAAAACCAAAACCCTCATTGCCAACAGGACAAAGTAATTTTACTAGACTGCGGCCTACTACCAGTAAACAGTTTTTAAAATTGACTTTAAAGTTCTTTATTTCCCCACAAAAATTCTTCCAATAGCTATTTTTTAAATCACTACAATTATCTCTATTATCAGGCTCTGATGGTGGCGGTGGTAATTGTTTATCTGCCTCTGCTTCAAATATTCGAGCAAGATTGATGAGTAACATGTGAGCATAGCATTCCTGCCTTACTCCGCGATCGGATCTGCTATGAAAGTCTTCAACATCCACAAACTCTTTTGAAATTTTGTACAGTTCCTCAATTCCCCAGCGACCATGATAAACAGCAGGGAATTCGTTTAACGGGTATTGTTCACCCAACAAGGTTGTACAGCAAACATAGGTTTCATTATCTATCGTATATTTAATTAGCCGTAGCTCAACGGGATTAAGTTCAATATCGTAGCCCTGTTTTTTACTTTCATATTTAACCGGACTAGATGGTATATAGCTAATCACCTCATCTTCTTTGTCACTGTCCCAGAATGCCTGAACCGCTTTGTTCACAGGACCAGACTGCATGCGACAAATTAAATGAATCCCCCTTTCAATAGCTTTGACAAGAATGAGATAGCTGAAATAACCGCGATTTAGTACTAGCACATCGCCTAATGACAGCTTTTCCATATGCGACAGTAAGCAGATACGCTCTCCTTTGACTGGCTCAAGTATGCCGTCATAAATCAGACCGCTACCTAAGTGATATAAGGTACTCATTAATCCTTGAGGATAATATTGCTGTTTAATTGGTGCCTTATAACCCGCTTCCAACAACTCATGAGGCACATTAATTCTTGAACCATCAACACCAAAAACGCGATGATTTCGCCACAAAGGTAGCGTGTCACTTTCCTCGCGCATCGCCAACACTTTTTGATTAATCAGGGTAAATATTGTCTCCGGCATTTTCTGTCTGGCTTCACATATAGATGATGCTGACACCGGTTGTTCCTGTAAGGCCGAAAATTCTGAAGTTTCCCAAAGTTCATTTAATAAAATTTTGTATCCCTGGCTATTCTTACTTAAGACTAACTTTAATATAAAAGTTACTAAAAATTAGGTGTTAATAACCCGTTTTCGTGTTTGCCAAACTTTATCAAAATCTTCACATACTTCCTCAATCATAACTTGTAAGGGGCTCCAAAAATCTTCCATAACTGCATACATCCTTTAGCATTACTCGCTGTAAAGATTAAAAATTTTTGAAGTATAGCATAGAGATTCCTTAACCGAATGCCATTGCCATGAAAACGACCCCTGACAACTCCATTTGTTCTCCAGAATTTCAAGCAATTCTTGCCCCACTTCAAGATGAAAATCAAGCCCTAAAACAAGAAGCCCAGGAATGGAAAGAGAAATACCATCATCTTCTTGAGCAATTACGCCTGGCCAAACAACAGCGTTTGACCGCTCTTCAGAAGCGAATGTGCTTCAAGGTGAATTGCAATTTGATGAGGCAGAACGCATAGAAACTACAGAGCTACCTCAAGAAGAAAATACAGTTACTGTAAGCTACACCCGTAAAAAACCAGTACGACGCCCATTGCCAGAACATTTACCCCGTGAAATGATAGAGCACGATATCCCAGCAGAAGAAAAGCTTTGTGCTTGTGGATGTATGAAGCAACGTATTGGTGAAGAAGTAACGGAGCAGTTGGAGTATATCCCTGCAGAGCTTAAGGTGATTGCGCATGTTCGTCCAAAATATGCTTGCAATCGCTGTGATGAGGGAGTGAGCATTGCCTCTCTACCACAACTATTTCTTCCTAAAAGCATTGCGACCCCAAGTCTTGTAGCCCATACCATTATCAGCAAATACGAAGACCATTTGCCTTTATATCGTCAGGAGCAGATGTGGGCTCGATTAGGTATCGAATTACCAAGAAACACTGTATGTGGCTGGATAATGGCGGCTTCTGAAGTCTGCATGCCGATGAGGGATGCACTTGTGCAAGAACTGATTACTTCGAATTACCTACAGGTTGATGAAACCACAGTGCAAGTCATGGATGAGCCGAATCGAAAAAATACCAGCACCAGTTACATGTGGGTCTATCGTAATCACAGACCTGATAAAAAAGTGGTTCTCTTTGATTACCAACAAACAAGGCAAGCGCAGTGGCCCAAACAAATCCTTAAGGATTTTAAAGGTTATCTACAAACGGATGGCTATAAAGGTTATGATTGGGTAGATAATCATCCAGATATTATCCATTTAGGCTGCTTCGCTCATGCAAGGAGACCTTTTGCCCAGTTGGTGAAATTAGCTAAGACCACAGGAAAATCCCATCAAGCAGTCGCTTATATCCAAAAGCTTTATCTCATTGAAAAAATAGCGCGGGATAACTACTACACAAGCCAACAGCGTTATGAACTTCGTCTGGAAAAAGCAAAGCCTATTCTTGATGACATTAAAATCTGGCTGGACAAATCTCTAAAAACGGCTGCGCCCAAATCCAAATTAGGCGATGCTTTAGCTTATATGCATCAACGATGGAGCGAGCTTACTACTTATCTATTAGATGGGGCTCTCGAAATAGATAATAATCTTGTGGAAAATCTCATCAGACCCTTCGCTTTGGGTAGAAAAAATTGGCTGTTTTCGGGTAGTCCAAGACGTGCTCATGCCAGTGCTCTATTTTATAGCCTCATCGCAACTGCCAAAGCCAATGGGCTCAATCCTTTCAATTATCTAAAAAATCTTTTTGAATATATCCGTTCTTGCAGAACAGCAGAAGATTATATCGCGCTCCTACCTTATGCTCCTAATCCCAAGTAAATAATTCAACCCGTATTTCCCCGAACGCATACCAAGAAATAGCAGTAATGTGCAAAACAATCATACAAAATATTATTATTTTGTGGAATTACATTGAGTTAACAAAGATTATTATGCGATCAGACTCAAATCAAAGAGAATTATTACATGAAAGCATTAAGAGTGCCTCAATCCTTACCTGGCATCATGTAAACTTACATGGAACCTATGATTTTAGTAACTTGTTAAGCTCAAATGATCCAGATTATTCCTTAGAGGATGTCATTAACTTTAAGGCCGCGTAGGTTTATTAAAATATTTTTGGACAAAGGGATGCCTACTGTATTAAATATTAAAGGTTATCGGTTTTTCTTCTCGTAAATTATTGATAAAGTCTCGGTTTTTCTAAAAAACCGCCAGCTATAAGTGAGGTTAATTGTTGCTCAATCATCGCTACATAGGATGGTGTTTCAATGATATAATCAGGAATAATACTTGGACTTTCTTCATGCAATTCGCTTGCTGATGAACGAATTTTATATATATGAGATAATTTATATAATGCATTTTGTTCATTTAAATTACTAATAATTTGCTCCCATTCTTCCTCATCATGGATGAAATCGAATCGATACCCTTTGTTCTTGGCGATCTGTAAATAATCAAACCAAGATATTGAATGTGAGTTGTTTAAATTATAAGAAAATTGTAGTGGATTTTTTGCGATCACGACAATCGCCTTAGCTAATAAATCAACTGGCATCATTTCTACCATTTCTTGACTTGTTGCCAAACCTTTTTCAAGCTGCAGCATCCCTTTAAGTCTCAATAAGGTATGATTTGATTCTGCTTCATAAACCCCATGACATCCTGAAACCACATTTCCCGGACGATAGACATGGGCCATAATTCCTCTGGAGGACGCCTCTTTTATCAATTGCTCAGCGACCCATTTGGTGGTTAGGTAACCGTTTAAATTCAGGTACGCTTTAATTGAAGCATAATCTACAGAGGGCAAACTCTCAATTGGAGAAATCAAAGTGGTCGCTAGAGTGGATACAAAATGAAACGCTTTATTTTTACTGTCAACAGCCATTTTAAGTAGCTCTTTAACAGATTGCACGTTTGTTTTGCAAAGCGTATTGTAATCATAAACATGATGAACCCAAGCTCCAACGTGAAATAGAGCATCAACTTCTTTTGCTAATTGATCATAATCATGATTCGACAATCCAAGTTTTGCTTGGCCCAAATCACCTAGAACAGGAACGATTCTGGAAATATGCTGATAAGAGCTAAGATTATATTTTTTTAGTTTTTCAACCAATATTCTTAATGCATCTTCAACAGTAGAGGCCCTGACTAAACAATACACAGTGGCAGTAGTTTTATGAATAAGTTCATCTAATATATGGGCACCTACAAAACCACTCGCTCCCGTGAGTAAAATTGACTTTGGACTGAGAATACAGGAATTTATCTCCTGCAATGGCCTAAGATCAGCATCAAGCACCACATCTTTTTTCAACTGTTCCCAAAGCAAAACAATACTTTGAGATGCAGGTGTACCAAACTCAATTTGAGCTGATAATGTGGCGATTGTGGGCATAGCAATAAATTGGCTCAGTGACAAATCTAAACCTAAATTGTTACTCACTAATGTCAGCATTTTCACAACTAACAAAGAGTTTCCACCAAGTTCAAAAAAGTTCGAACAAACGCCAAGCTTCTGAACATCAATTTTAAGAATATCT
>JACPOX010000075.1:6580-7283 GCA_016191305.1 Legionella longbeachae
CATACTCAAGCGCTGAACTCAAAGGAATAATATTTTTTTTAACATATACATTATCCTCTACAGCATGCAACACATTTCGGTCAAATTTACCAATAACCGTCATCGGAAATGATTGCAATTCAGTAAACGTATTTGGGACCATATATTCCGGCAAAAAGGATTTGAGATGGCTTTTCAAACTTGATAGCTCAACATGTCCACCTACTTTTAAGGTATAATAAGCGGCTAAATAAGCCGTTTCTCCTTCTCCTTTTAACAAAACCGCCGTGTGTGTAATTCCTGGATAACTGCCAAGGGCTGATTCTATTTCACCAAGCTCGATACGAAAACCACGTAATTTGATTTGAAAATCCTTACGTCCCAGATATTCAATCGAACCATCCTCCATCCAGCGTCCTAAATCACCTGTACGATACAAACGAGTATTTTCTGGCAACCCAAGGAAAGAAGCGTAAGGATCTTTAATAAATTTTTCTTGAGTCAAATCATCTCGATAGAGGTATCCTCTTGAGAGTCCACGACCACCAATACAGATTTCTCCTACGATCCCAACGGGACACCATTGTAAATACTCATCCATAACACACATGCTAAATTCTTCGAGTGGCCAACCAATATTATCTCGCCCTTTATCAATGTCTATTTGGTTAACAAATTTATTATTGGTATATACCGTTGTCTCAGTGATGCCATACATATTGGC
>JACPOX010000076.1 GCA_016191305.1 Legionella longbeachae
AGCAAAAGGCCGCTCCACATAAAGAGAGTTGTCTATGGGAGAATACGTTTTTAGTGTAGCGCTCATAATCTAAACATCCCAGTTAAATAATTTCAAAATAACGATCCAGTTCCCAATCCGTGATATGACGACGAAATTCTCGTTCTTCCCATTCTCGAGATGCTGCAAAATGTTCAACAAATTGATCACCAAATAAAGAACGTGCTGCTTTTGATTCTTTAAGACGAGCAGCGGCCTCCCATAACGTCCGTGGCAAAGCAAGCTCTTTCTGATGATCTTGAGTATAAGAATTGCCTTTAATTTCTGGGCCTGGCTCCAATTCATGCTCAATCCCATATAGACCAGAACCTAAAGCCGCCGCCAAGGCCAAATATGGATTTGAATCTGCTGAACCTAGGCGGTATTCAACGCGTTGAGCTTTTTCATTCCCTGGAATAACACGTAATGCCGTAGTACGATTTTCCACCCCCCAGGTAGCATCAGTGGGAGCCCAGAACCCTGGAATCAATCGGCTAAAACTGTTGACTGTAGGTGAAACCATTGCCAGAAACTCGGGCATAAATTTTTGTTGCCCCGCCACAAAATGTCTTTGGATCTTACTCATATTGTGTTGCATGGAAGGATCATGGAAAGCACTTCTTCCATCACCTTTATGACGTAAAGAAAGATGAATATGACCACTTTGTCCGGGATAAGATGGGGACCATTTCGCCATAAAAGTTGCCATCTTATTATTACGCTGGGCCAGAATTTTCATAAATGTTTTAAACAATGCAGCTTTGTCCCCAGCTGCCTCGACTTTATCCACTGCAAGAGCAGCTTCGATCACTCCTGGTCCTGTTTCTGCATGCAAACCCTCAATAGGAAAGTCCATTGTTTCGCTCATATCAAGAATTTGATGATATAAATCTGCATGGACAGTATTGCGAATCATCGAATAACCAAAAAAATCGGGTGTTATTGGCTTTAAATCACGAAACCCTTTAGCTCGTATGCTGTCAGGCGTTTCATCGAACATGAAAAACTCATATTCCAGAGCTGCATAAGCGTCAAACCCCATTAACTCTGCTTTTCTTATTACTCGACGAAGTAGCGCTCGGGGACATATCATTTCAGCTGGGCCAGCAAATTCAGCCATAAATAACAATTGATTTTCTTCAAAAACAAGCTCGCGGCAGGTTTCTGGTAAAATTCGCACTAAAGTATCTGGATAACCTGTATGCCATCCAGTGTATTTGGCATTATCATAAAGTTTGTCTTTGGAATCCCAACCCAAAACCACATCACAAAAAGAAAAACCATTCTCCAATGCCGAGAAAAATTTATTACGGCTCATATACTTGCCGAGCATTATCCCATCAATATCAAAGAGACCTACCTTAATGTGATTAAGTTTACGCTCTTCAATAATTTGCTTTGCCGATTCTATCGTTGTCACATCCCTTGGAGTTAACATCACATTTCCTTTTGCTGATAGTCATGTATGGGGATAATATCCTAAATTCTATTATTGAATCCAGAACTTACTCAAATTTTAGCTAACTTCCGAAAAAGCCAACTTTCTACATCCTGCGGCTTGTTATTGGGACGTAGGCTGAATATTTTTCCCAGGATTATTGAGAAGTTTCTCTGGTTATTATAGATTGCCAACTAAGTGGGATAGTTCATTACATTAGAACTCTTAGCCCGATTCTAGGATGACTGTTGGATAAGTATTCAAATGGGATTAAGTATGAAAAAAATATTAAATGTAACAATACCTTGTCGAGATAACGTTACATCAACAACGCTCTATGTCCAAATTGTATATAAAAATGAAGGAGACCTTCAAAATAAACCTTATATAATGATGTTACCAGGAGGTCCTGGAGCAAACCACTCTTATTACAAAGACTACGATTGCTTACAAGAAGAAGCCAATATTGTTTATTATGATCCACGAGGCTGTGGTTTAAGCGACAAAGGAAGCCCGTCTACCTATACTATGAGCAATTATATCGAAGATGTTCACTACATAGTAAAAGAAGCACTGCTATTGGAGCAAGTCATACTCTTGGGCAAATCTTATGGTGCTATGTGTGCACTTGGATATGCATTGCGTTATCCAACATTCGTGAGCAAATTAATTTTGGCCGCCGGCTCTCCTAGCAATGAAAATTTAGAAACAGCTAAATTAAATGTTCTTAGCAAAGGAACAGAAGCACAACAAAAAATCTGTGAGATTTTATTCGATGGTTCATTTCAGAATAATGAGCACGTTATTGAGTACTTTCAAGTCATGGACACATTTTATTCCTGGAAAAAAAGACATAATGAACCGGTGAACCGGCCGCAGCCTATTTATCCCTATGCTTTTGAACCACTCAATGAAGGATTTCGTACCAAATTCTGGAATTTTAATTTTGTTGAACAACTACATACCATTCAATGCTCGACCCTCATTTTAGTTGGTGATGAAGATTGGATCACCGATCCTAAGCACTCGAAGCTTATGGCTGAAAAAATTCCAAATAGCATCTTAAAAATTTTCGAAAAATCAGACCATTCAATGGAATCAGACGTTCCAGAACAATTTTTTAACATAATTCGTCAATTTGTGGCTCAAAATATATCTTTACAGAATAACAAAACCTTATTTTTTAATAAAAAAAAGAATGAACATAGCATAAATCATTTAGAGTGTGAGAAAAATAACCTGAATTAGTTCACGGCGCATCAAGTTGGACAGCTTTAAAATGTAGGTTGGGCCCCTGGCCCAACATGAACACCAGTCTAACAATAGGCCTTTTGTTGGGCCAGGGAGCCAACCTACAAAATCCTTAACTTTATGGCAAGTTCCATCTGTAGAGCTGACGTTAAGTTTTCAATTTAAACATTTTCTGGATACCGTGAACACGTCGCGGTGGGCAGTTTTAAATGCAAAAATTTCAAATTGTACCTAGACTATGTATATTATCCTTCTTACGACTTTGCTAAAATCGGTTCAATCCAATTTAAGCAAAGCCTTTATGACCACTCATACACCGATGATGCAACAGTATTTACGCATCAAGTCAGAATATCCTGATATGCTCCTTTTCTACCGTATGGGAGATTTTTACGAATTATTTTTTGATGATGCCAAACACGCATCTCAATTATTGGATCTCACTTTAACCCATCGTGGCCAGTCAGATGGAAAACCTATTCCAATGGCAGGAGTCCCTTATCATGCTGTGGAAAACTATCTAGCAAGACTATTAAAAAAAGGTGAGTCAGTAGCCATATGTGAGCAAATAGGAGATCCCGCAACCAGCAAAGGACCTGTTGAACGACAAGTTACGCGCATCATCACTCCAGGAACGGTTACTGATGAAGCGCTCTTGGATGCGAAAAAAGAGAATTTATTACTGGCTATTCATCAGCAAAAACACAAAATCGGTCTAGCATGGGTTGAATTGAGTAGTGGTCGTTTTCATTTATTGGAATTAACAGAAAAAAATCAGCTAAGTGCCGAACTCAGCAGACTGCAACCCGCTGAACTTCTGCTTGAAGAATCATCACCCTTAGAGGAATATTGTCTGAATTTTCCAATGAAACTAAGACCAGGTTGGGAGTTTCGCTTTGATAGCGCAAAAAAACTTTTATGTGAGCAGTTTGCAGTAAATAATCTCTCTGCTTTTGGTGAGCAAGACCATGCTACTGCCTTGATTGCAGCTGGTGCTCTATTAGCCTACTTAAATACTACCCAAAAACAAGCTCTGCCCCATTTGACAACAATGACCCTTGAACATACTCATGACTATCTGCAATTGGATGCCTCCACACAAAAGCATTTGGAGTTATTTGAAAACATGAGTGGCGGTCAAGAAAACAGCTTACTGTCTCTGCTGGATAAATCAGCTTGCGCCATGGGCAGTCGCTTACTTAAACGCTGGCTGGGACGACCGCTCAAACAACACAATCTTATTAAAGCGCGTCAGCATGCAATTACAGAAATCATTCAATTGCAAGAAGATGCTTCTCTTTATCAGCTACTTCGACAAGTTTGCGATGTAGAACGAATTTCCTCACGCATTGCTTTAAAATCTGCTCGCCCCCGGGATTTAGTTACTTTGGGCCATACTTTGGCTTTGCTTCCTGAACTACATGCTGCACTCGCAAATAACCAAAGCCCGCTTATTAACCAGTTAAAGAAACAAATCGAACCCGTACCCGAACTCCAACAACTCATCGCATCAGCAATCATAGAAAATCCGCCGGTTTTAATTCGTGATGGTGGTGTCATAGCTCCTGGTTTTGATGAAGAGCTGGATGAATTAAAAATGCTCAGTACTCGGGCTAATGAAAAACTGGTTCACCTAGAACAAGAAGAAAAACTACGAACCGGTCTGTCCAGTCTAAAATTTGGCTTCAATAATGTACAAGGATTTTACATTGAACTCTCTAAAACTCAGGCAGAAAAAGCACCAACACATTACCACCGCAAGCAAACTTTAAAAAATGTGGAACGTTATATCACACCAGAGCTAAAACAATTTGAAGAAAAAGTATTGTCCGCACAAGTGAAAGCTTTAGCACGCGAAAAATGGTTGTATGAAAATCTATTATTAGAAATTCAGCATCATATCAATGAATTAACTCAATTAGCTCAAGCTCTAGCTCAACTTGATGTATTAACAACACTTGCTGAACGAGCACAAAGCTTCAATTGGTGTTGTCCAAAACTTGTAACGGAATCACAAATATCTATTGAAGCAGGTCGACACCCTGTAATTGAACATTTGCTGCAAGAACGTTTTATCGCTAATGACTTACAACTCAAACCTGCACAAAATATCTTACTGATTACAGGCCCAAACATGGGTGGTAAATCAACTTATATGCGCCAAACTGCTTTAATTGTACTATTAGCACATATTGGTAGTTTTGTACCCGCAACCGCTGTGACTTTAGGTCCTATTGATAGAATTTTTACTCGTATCGGCGCTAGTGATGATTTAGCCTCTGGGCGATCTACTTTTATGGTAGAAATGACTGAAACGGCACAAATCTTAAGACAAGCAACACATGAAAGTTTGGTTTTAATTGATGAAATTGGTCGTGGTACTAGTACGTATGATGGCATGGCTCTAGCCTATGCTAGTTGTTCTTATCTCGCAACCACCATCAAAGCATACACCTTATTTTCTACTCATTATTTTGAGTTAACCAATCTTTCAGAGCAATGGCCTTGTATTCGAAATGTACATTTACGTGCCTCATTAGATACTGGTCGTATCATTTTTTTATATCATGTAGAACCCGGTCATGCGAATCGAAGTTATGGTCTGGAAGTAGCAGAACTTGCAGGCATACCGACTGAGGTTTTAAAAATTGCTCATTCTTATTTAAACCAAATGCAACATCAGATACCTACAGTCAAACAAGTACAACCAGCGATACAAGTCCAGGTTCAATCTCCCATTTTATGTGAACTGGCTAAAATTGATCCGGATAGTCTAAGTGCACGTGAAGCTCTTGAGTTGATTTATAAGTTCAAAAGTATGGAAACATCCGCCAGTGTATCGGCTTAAAAGCACTTCTTTGATAGAGAGAGAATTTTTTAGTGAAACATGCAATGAAATTATCATGAAAAAACTAATCTATCTGATACTTCTCATTACATGTTTTGCATTATTTGCCAAAAATAACACTGTAGAATCCATTGCTGTGAATGGGGTTTCTGGCAAAGTTGAAGCTAACGTCGAAAAACGTCTGCTTGAATTACAAAAATTAAAACCTCTTGCTGAATTCAGTACAGAGGAGCTGCAAGAACAAGTAATTCAGGCAATTCAACCCTTTGGCTATTTTAAAGCAAATGTCACAATACAAAGATCAAATGCCCAACAACTTACTGTACATATCCATCCTGGCCCACAAGTCATAATTTCTCGACTAAAAATACAAATTGTTGGTGCAGGAGCACAAAATCTAGCCCTGCTTTATGCCATAAAAAATGTACCTTTAAAAAAAGGGATCCCTCTCTTTACTGAGCAATACGAGCAAAGCAAACAAAAATTACTTGATACAGCAGAAAATCAAGGGTATTTGCATGCTACTTTTAAAAAAAATGAAATTCTGATCGATGAAGAAAAATATACAGCAGAAATTGCTCTTATTCTAGACACAGGCCATCGCTATTATTTTGGTCAAATACAATTCAACCCCAGCTACATCAACCCCAAATTGTTGCATCGTTTTGTTCCATTTCATCCGGGACAAGTTTATTCCAGTGATATGGTGCTTCAATTAAATAATGACTTATCAAATAGTGGCTATTTTAGTTCGGTGACAGTCAAACCACAAATCACAGAAACCCCAACAGTACCCATTGATATCCATACCGAAGCCACATCAAAATATTCCTACACCTTAGGTGCTGGTTATGGAACTGATACTGGAGTTCGCGGTCGTGCCGCCTTACATGTAATTCCAGTTAATCGACAAGGGCATAAATTTAATCTGATGGCTCAAGGCTCTTTCGTTCAAAATGCCTTACAAGCTCAATATATTATTCCTGGTAAAAATCCTGTTCATGATCAATACATTCTTTCGAGTAATTTTTCGAATTTGAATTACAGTGCAGGTTATAGTAACTCTCTACTTACGTCCTTTGCTCAACAGCATCATATTAAAGATTACCAACGTACTTTATCACTAAATAGTCTATATGAAGGATTCCATTACGCATTACAACAAGATACGAAACAGTTTCTACTCTATCCCAAGGCAACTTTTACTTTTAGTAAAACAGAAAATCTGCTCTTTTCACCTTCAGGATATAACATTAGCATTAATGGTCTGGCTGCAAATAAAAACCTTTTGTCTACAATAAATTTTGCTCAATCATCCCTGGACATGAAAGTAGCAATGAGAATTTCACCCTTACGTCTCCGGTTATATGGACATGCACTACAGGGCTTTACTTCAATAAACAACATTAACCAGCAACCTATATCACTTGCATTGCTTTTGGGAGGAACAGATAATTTAAAAGCATTTAGCTTTAACTCTATAGGTCCAGGAAGAATAATTAGCTATGCCGGTTTTGAAGTTCAAAAAGAAACCAAAAAAAATTGGTATCTGATAGGGTTCTATGATGCAGGATCTGTTTATAATCCAAGTCCTATTAAGACGCTTTATGATGTAGGAGGTGGGTTGATGTGGGTTTCACCGATTGGTCCTATTAAAGTTGGATTAGCACAAGCAATTAATAGTCAATGGCAGCGTGATAGCAACAGCCCTAGACTGGTGATTAGTATGGGACCCGACTTATGATCCGATTTTTTGTAAAATTACTTTATCTTACTACATTATTCCTTATTTTATTGGCTGGAATCGCTGCGTTTTTATTAGGTACAACTCCCGGTCTTCATACTGTTATTGATTTAAGTCGATTGTATCTTCCTGGAACAATAAAAATACAAGAAGTTGATGGAAGTTTATTAAAGAATTTTTCTCTTGGCGAACTTGAATATGAAGATAAAACTATTCATTTAGTCAAAAAGGAAACTTAACAGCAAGCGGAGTCTTGCCAAATGTGCAAATCAACTTGAATTCTCAAGTGATTAGTCCTCCAGAAAATTATTGGATAATGAATGCAAAAATTAGAGGTACTTATCCTTGGCAATGGACATTCGATGGCAATCTGTCGCCATCTCAAAACGTCAGCTCAAAACAAGCAAGCGTGTATACTACTATCATAGCTAAGGGCAAAATCAGCTCTAAAAATCAAGCTGATTTACTGCTGACCATACTACCAGGATATTATCAAGTACCTAATAACAAAACCATTCCAGTTCTTCAATTTAAAGGAGGTTCCGTGAATATAAACCTCTCACCCAAAGAACTTCAAGGTTCTGGCATCTTGACCCTTGATCAAAATAAAAATTTAAAACTGAAATTTCAATTACCTAGATTTGCACTTAATACTGGCTTGAGCCCCAGCCAAGCAATAAACAGCGAACTCTCATTAGAATCAACTTCATTGGATTTTTTAGAAAAAATTAGTCCTGAAATCGAAAAACTAAAGGGTCAATTAGCTGCTTCATTAAAAATAAAAGGGACTTTAGGGAAAACACAAATCGAAAGTCAATTAATTCTTAGCAAAACAAGTCTTTTTTTACCCAAGTTAGGACTTAATTTGCATGCAATTGACCTGAATGTACAGGGTAAAGAAAAATCTTGGGAAGCAACTGGTTCAGTAGAATCGGCAGGCCATCATTTATTACTGTCAGGAAAAGGCAGTTTAGGTTCCCTGTTTACAGGAGATCTCACATTAGAAGGCAATGATTTTCCTCTAATAAATACCAAAGAATATCAAATACATATTTCACCAAAACTTAACCTGCATTTAACTTCTGCAACACAGTCCCTATCCGGAACAATTCTGGTTCCTTACGCTGAAATCAAACCCCGAACCTTTCACAATAGCATTACACTACCTGAAGATGTAATTTTTAAGCATAAGGAAAAAATAGCCTCTCCTTTTGCCTTTATAAGCAGCATGGATGTGGCTATTGAAATGGGTAAAGACGTAGCAATCAATGTAAAGGGATTAAAAGGTCATTTAGATGGAATACTCCATGTAAAACAATTAGCACAAGGCTCAATCAATGCATATGGCGAGTTATCAGTTAGGGATGGAATTTATAAAGCTTATGGGCAGGATCTGGCCATAAAACAGGGGCAATTAATCTTTACAGGCGGGGCAATGAATAACCCTGGTATTAATGTGCGAGCAGAAAAAAAAATTAATACTAATTCTAACACCTTTTCCAGCTCAAATCAGCTTTTAGATTTTAATAGCAGCGATCAGCAAAATATTAATTTCGGAGAAACAATGACTTTAGGAGTCGAAGTTACAGGTCGTCTTACTCATCCCAAGGTTCAATTATTTTCTGACCCAGGCTCTCTTTCACAAGCAGATATTCTTTCCATGCTTGTTCTTGGACGTCCTGCTAGTCAGGCAAACAAAGCAGGAGGACAATTACTTTTAACTGCAATATCCTCAATGAATTTGGGCAGTGGCACCAACAGCCTACAACTTTTAGAACAATTGAAACAAAGTGTTGGCATTGATTTCAATGTGCAAACCAATACCAATTATAATCAGGTAACTAACACAGTTAGTGATTCTACTGCAGTTGTAGTAGGAAAATCTCTTTCAAAAAAACTTTATTTAAGTTATAACATCGGCCTATCACAAACAGATACAAACATGTTGACCCTCAGATACTTACTTAATAAATTTTTTAGTATCCAAATAAGCAACAGTGATAACAGTAGCGCTATTGATCTTATGTATACATCAAATAAGAAAACAAAAAAAAGTAAACACCATCAGGATTAAACTCTATGACCAATTACAACATACCATTGAGATTGACTCGTTTAAGAAGCAGCGCCACGTCTCGCGCTTTAGTCAAAGAAACTCGCTTACATACTCAGCAATTTATTGCTCCATTATTTATCAATGAACAACTCACAGAATCACAAGAAATAAGTGCCATGCCTGGCCAATTTCAATTGAGCATCGACTGCATTCCTCAGGAAATTGAAATACTAAGTGCTTTAGGCATTCCTGCCGTATTACTTTTTGGCATTCCTAAATCTAAAGATGCATATGGCAGTGAAGCTTTTAGTGATGAAGGGATTATTCAAAAGGCAATAAAAAAAATTCGCTCAGTAAATAAGGACATATTAATTATTACCGATCTATGCTTTTGTGAATACACTGATCATGGGCATTGCGGAGTACTCAACGGTACATGTATTGATACAGCTAAGACTCTGGATTACCTAGCGAAACAAGCAATAAGCCATGTAAAAGCAGGCGCTGATTGGGTCGCACCAAGTGGAATGACCGATGGGATGGTGCATGCAATTCGTCAAGGCTTAGATTCCCAAGGATATATTAATGTCCCGATTTTAAGTTACAGTGCCAAATATTGCTCTTGTCTCTATGGACCTTTTAGAGAAGCAGCACAGGGAGCGCCCCAATTTGGCGATCGGAAAGCCTATCAAATGGACCCTGCAAATAGCTCTGAAGCACTGAGAGAAACGGCGCTAGATCTTGATGAAGGGGCTGATATGATCATGGTAAAACCGGCAGGATTTTATCTGGATGTTATTGCTAAAATGAAGCAACATTTTCCTGAAGTTCCGCTATGTGCTTATCAAGTAAGCGGTGAATATTCAATGATAAAAATAGCTGCCCAACACAAACTCATTAATGAGGAACAAGCCATAGTAGAGAGTTTGATTGCGATTAAACGGGCTGGAGCTGATTTTATTATTTCTTATTTTGCCAAAGATATTGCTAGAATATTAAGTAAAAATAAGCTCTGATTGGACAGTAGATGAGTTTTGACAAAGCACGAACGTAGCGAGTCCGTGCTCGTAAGTTACCTCAGAAATCTAAATGATAATTCCCTTTACACGCATTTCTATTACTATGTCAGAGCAAAATAGAAATGTCCCTTTTTGGGCAATTTAGAAATGTCACCTTGCAACATTCATCCCCTCTAAAACTATCCCAGGGGCTTGGGGACAGCGTCCCCATTTTAAATAGCTCTGCGAAGCAGCCATTTTTGGTC
>JACPOX010000077.1 GCA_016191305.1 Legionella longbeachae
AACTCAGTAAAACATTGGCTGTTTTTGCACCTGGGGTGCAGAATTTTTATGAACTTGGTGGCGTGCATGAAATCGTGGCCCCATCTGAACTTGCCAAACATATTGAGTTGGCAATACACAAGAAAAATACCCAGGATAATCGAGCATTTTTAGGAAATGAACGAGGAGGGAGAAAGCTTGCTTTTTCTCTTATCAATAAAGTGGCTAATTATTCATGAACCCCCAGCGACATCATTTAATTTACCTTTATCCGGATGCTGATTTTTCCATTAATTCTTTGCATGCAGATAAAGTAGCGATTGAAAAGCAAGTTCTAGGTTGGCTTTTACAAGGCTTACCTTGCATTTATGCAAAACAATCATATGGGAATACAATTAATCTGGGATTGCCTTTATTGCATAATAATAAAAAGCATCGTGTTGCTTTGCAAGTTGCGCCATCTGCTGTGCAACAACAGCAAGTGTTACCTCAATTAAAGCAGATGCAGGATTTTTTTTTATGTTGTTATGGAATTGAAGAGCTCGATGTATTCCTTGATCTACAGCATGTTTCTGATATAGCTGTTTATGGATCATTTTTATTTCATTATTTATCAGGACAACCTTTTGTTAATGAAAACTCTGATCTTGATTTACTTATCAACTATCAAAGATATTCTTTGACTGATTTGCAAGAGTTTATTGCTCTATTAGCTAAAAAAATGAATCGAACTATTGATGGAGAGATCCGTTTTCCAAAGTTTGGTGACGTGTCAATTAAAGAGCTACTTGATTTATCTGCAAAAAAACTGTTATGTAAAAGTAAAGATAAGCCTGCACTATTATCAAGAACAGAACTTTATGAATACTATCCTTTACAGTGAAAGAATACTAAGCAAAATGGCTGTTAGAGCACTTTATTTCGAGGTCAAAGCCTATCCAAAACCTGGCTTAGTTAGTTTTGTTGATGCTGGTGCGCACCATGATATGAATGGCGGAACGTTTTATCGTAGTTTGTTTACTTTGCGCCATTATTTTTATCAGATTACAAAACAAGGGCTGCAAAATGAGTGTTTTGAGCAATTAAAACAAATAGCAATCCAGGCAGAACAGCGTATGCTTGAAAAAACTCGAGGGGTAAATACCCATCGTGGTGCTATTTTTGCCTTAGGCATTGTCTGCGTTTCAGTGATTCGTTTAGCACAAAAAAAGGAACAATTCACTCCCGTTGATCTCTACCAGCAGTTACTTAATGATTGGCCACGACATTTAAAAAACCATACGGGAAATCCGCAAAGTCATGGAGCTGTAGTACGTCGTGAATATAAGGTAATTGATGCCATACAAATGGCAATAAATGGCTATGATCTGATTTTTAAATTACTTCCTGAATTTATCGCGCTTTTTATCGATACTCAATCACTCGATATAGTCTGTTTATTTGCTTACTCAGAACTTTTATTGCATCTGGATGATACCAACATTCTTTATAAAAAAGGTAAGCATGGATTAGATTATGCAAAATATAGCGTAGCAGAGCTACTGGCAACCTCTTGTTTGCATAGCCGTCGACAAAAAGCTTTGCAAATGCATCATCAGTTTTCAAAAAAAGGGATAAGTCCAGGAGGTGTCGCGGATTTGATCGCTATCTTATTACTTCTTGGGCAAATATTTTGTAAACAATTCCGAGAATTTTCTTAACTTGAGAAATTTTAGAAAATACAATCTATACTGAAATCATATGTAGCTTGGAAGGCAGTGATTTTGTAGGTTGGGCACCCAGGCCCAACCTACATTTTATGGCAGTGAGGATAAAGGAAATATATTCACTGTCGCAAAAGGTTTTCTATTAAACCAGCTTATAAGCGCATTTTTAAAGTAATTCCACTTTAAAAGGGAGAAAGCATATGGAAGCGCCTAATTATTTTTCTCAAATGGATCTATTACCGATACTTTCACACGCGACTATTTTTACGGGCATTGGTCTTCCTGAGCTGAAAATGCTTGCTGATAAATGTATTATTGTTAATTATAAACCAGAAGAACTCGTTATAGAGCAAGGTGAAATAGGGGACAAGCTATATATTATTATTCGAGGTACAGTATTGGTCTCAGTGAAAACGCCTTCAATGGGATGGAAACGTATCAATACTTTAGGTGCAGGAGATGTGTTTGGGGAAATTGCTATCTTACGTAATATCCCCAGAACGGCACGTATTAGCACTATAACAGCTTGCCAATTTCTTAACATTTGTGCCAAGGATTTTTTAGCTGTCTATCAATATTTTCCTGCGAGATCTCGTGACAATATTCAATTGGTTGTTACAAAACGTTTACAAGAAAGTGGGGCGCATGTGCATGTATAATCTTAAGGTTGGCTTATTATTCAGGAAATAAAATGGAAGCCAATTTCTTTAATATTTTGCTGGGGTTTATTGAAGGATTTGCTCTTATTATTTCACCTTGTATTTTACCTATCTTACCTATTTTTCTTGCGGGCTCTCTTTCTGGATCTAAAAAACGGCCAATGGGGATTATTGTTGGTTTTACTTTATTTTTTTCCCTATTGATATTTTTTTCTCATCAATTAGTACAATTATTTAATATTAATTTTAATTTGGTTCGCGATCTGGGGTATGTCATTTTACTGTGTTTGGCTGTCATTATGATCTCGAATCATTTAACTGAATATTTTGGCAGATTAACACAAGTTTTTAGTCGCATAGTCAATATTTTTCCTACAAATATCTCGGAAGGAGGCTTTGGGAATGGGTTATTGTGGGGAGGAGTGATTGCAATTATCTGGACACCTTGTGCAGGACCTATTCTTGCGGCAATTATTGTGCAAACTGCCCTACAAAAAACGACAATAACCAGCTTTTTAACTCTTATTGCTTTTGCCTTGGGGGCAGCAATTCCTATGTTCATTATTTCTCTTTATGGTAAAAAAATAATGAATACTTTTTCTTTCTTTAAAAAACGCGCTACTTTGTTTCGTAAATTTTTAGGTGGGTTGATTATCGCAAGTGTTCTATACATGGTTTATTTTGAAGATCAATTTGTTACTACTTCAGTAACTCCTCAAACAGGTATTAAAACTTCCAGATCACTTATAAATGGATTATGGTATACCTATCGAGCCCCACCAATACAAGGTATAGATGCCTGGATTAATTCTTCTCCTTTGCAGCTTTCTGATTTGAAGGGAAAAGTGGTTTTGATTGATTTCTGGACTTACTCTTGTATTAATTGTTTACGCACTTTGCCATACATCAAAGATTGGTATACTAGTTATCATGACCAAGGATTGGTTATAATTGGTGTACATACACCCGAATTTAGTTTTGAAAAAAAATTGGATAATGTCAAAGCGGCTGTTCAACGATATGGAATTATGTATCCTGTGGCGCTCGATAATCAATTCATGACTTGGAATAATTATGATAATCATTATTGGCCTGCGCATTATTTAATAAATAAAAAAGGCTACGTTGTATTCACGCATTTTGGTGAAGGTGATTATGATATTACGGAAAATAATATTCGCTTTTTGTTGGGAATAAAGGATTTAACTACATTAAGTACTCCACAAAAAAATTCGCTTACTTTTTCGCAAACACCGGAAACTTATTTGGGTTATGAAAAAGCAAATTCAAATTTTAGCCCAATTCTCATAAAAGATAAAACAGATCAGTACTATTTATCCAATGAGTTATCGGCCAGTGCTTGGAGTTTGCAAGGATTGTGGCAAGTCAATGCCGAAAATATCATTGCAAAGGAAGCTAATGCTTCTATTAAAATCCATTTTAAAGCGCGAAAAGTATTTGTGGTTATGGGAAATGACACGACAAAACCTATTAAGATTAAGGTGATTTTAACGAAGGAGGGTAATAAGATAAAAGAACATAGCTTATTGGTAAATAAATACTCTCTTTATGAAGTGGTTTCGCAAAAACAGTTCATCGATGGGTACTTAGAGCTTATTGCTGATGAACCAGGAATTACAATTTATACATTTACTTTTGGAAGTTAAGATTTGTCTTTTCTATATTTGAGGTTTTTTTATTGCTATACAGTAATATATTGCATAGTGCTTACCGATTTCCTTGCAGTGAGCACTAAAAAGCAATAGATCAACTGTTTTTTTTAGTATTAATACCACCATGCATTATAATCCGTTTTAGGGCAGGTCCTGCTTCCAGTATAGCAACAGTGTCCCCTGCCATCATCGCAGCACATAGTCTCACACTGAGTAAGCAGGGTGGATGACATTGTAATAGCTAAGACAATTAATATTTTTTTCATTATTTTCTGCCTTTTTGATTATTTTATATCCTCTATGATTTTATCCTAGACCATCGGTAGATAGTTTTCCATTTGTGCCTCGTCTAAAACTAAGTGAGCGGCGCTATATTTACAAATTGATAATTGCTTTCAAAAATCTCTATGCAAAATTAGTTAAAAGGTTCGGTGGATTTGAATCATCTCAAAATGGTAGAATAGCGAGTGAATTAATTGGAGCTCATTGGTGATTGCAAAATCCCCGAGTGAAACGAACCGTTTAAAATAGGGTCTCTAGGGAAAGAGAATGAAAGATTTTACTAAAGAAGATGTATGCAATATTTACCATATCTTTTTGGGACGCAAGCCAGAAAGTGTTGAGGTAATCGATAATCATTATGCTCATTATCAATCGTTAATGGAAATGTTAAATTCGTTTTGGCACTGTGATGAATTTAAAAATAGAGTCAATTCAATAAAGAAATCTGCTATTAAGAAAAGTCAAAAAACGGATATTCTTACTTACCATATTACTGCGACTGGCAATTATTTTTTACCAAGGGATGCTCATCAAGACATTATTGCAAATACTATAATTGATGGCAGTGTTTTTGATGAACCAATTTATGAAATTGCGAAACGTTATATTAAACCAGGAACCACGGTCTTAGATGTGGGGTCTAATTTTGGTCAAATGGCGGTTTTGTTTTCCAGATTAGTCGGTAATATGGGGGTAGTG
>JACPOX010000078.1 GCA_016191305.1 Legionella longbeachae
TATAGCTTTTGATAGTAACCCTCAAGCAGTTGAAGCCTTAATCGCAGGACATGTTGATGTGGTTTTGGTGGATGGGGTGCAAGGGAGCATTTATAGTAAAAAGCATTCAGACCTGTCTTGCTCAATTATTGCCAAAGCAGAAAATGGTTATGCTTTGGCATTGAAAAAAGGTTCTCCATTGACGACTTCAATTAATAATGCATTACAGAAACTTAAAGAAAAAGGGGATATTCAAAAGTTGGAAAAAATCTGGTTAAAAAAATCCTTATAACTGAATTTAATACAACGAATTATCGGTCAAAACTCAATGGATAGGGTACTAAATTAACGCGAGTTCTGGATAAGGAACTTTGCATTAACTGGATCCGTTCGGCCTGAGGAGACGCCTCAGGGCGAACGGATCGGAAGTAAGCTTAGATCTAAGGTTCTTATCCAGACTGTCGTTAAATTTAAGAATGTTCACTTTGAACTTATCAAAGAGGTAAAAATGATGATATCAAAACCAGTTAACTTATTGTGTATTCAAGAAAGTAGTGTAGATGCAGATTTAAATAAAAATAATCAGCAGCAAATTACTGAAGTTGTAACCAATACCTTTTTAATTAACTTGCAACAAGCAATTTTTGGTTTGGAAATAGAAGGCGGGATGAACGATGCCATTATAAACCAATGCAGAAGAATTACAACTTATTTTAAACAAAGCAAAAGCAATAAAAAAGAATCCAGAGTTATATCATCAAGCACTTGCAAACAAGGGGCTAGCGATGATTTTTGAGAAAGCTTCATTTCGTACTCGATTAAGTTTTGCCATGGCCATCCAAAGTATGGGAGGAGTTGCAATTGAGAGTGTTAGTAATACACGAAAGCAAGAAACTCCTGCTGATATGATACGTGTTTTAAATGGTTACGCTGATATTGTAATGATTCGAACTCATGAGGAAAGCATTATTGAAGAGATGCTTGCTTTTTCGAAGGTACCTATTATAAATGGTCTTTCTGCTTTACATCATCCATGTCAAATTCTTGCGGACTTGTTATCTCTCCAAGAACAATTTGGTTCTTTGGAAGGTTTAACCCTTGCCTATGTGGGGGATGGTAATAATATTTTGAATAGCATGATGCTGCTTGCTCCTCAATTAGGATTGAAAATTAATTACTGCTGTCCGGAGTCGAAGCAACCTAATGCATCCATTTTGAAACAGGTAGAAATGAAGACAATAGGGATGGTGCAAGGATTTTCTAAACCTGAGGAGGCGGTTAAAGATGTACACGCAGTTTATACAGATGTTTGGCTCAGTATGGGCTTTGAAGATGATGAAAATAATGACGTTTTTCAGGGATTTCAGGTGAATGAGACTCTGATGGCTTGGGCAAAACCTGAAGCAGTATTTATGCATTGCATGCCAATGCAAAGAGGCAAAGAGGTTTCAGAAACATTAGCTGATAGCGCGTCTTCGATAATATTTAAACAGAG
>JACPOX010000180.1 GCA_016191305.1 Legionella longbeachae
CGCTTTATGTGATTTTCAATATGTATTTTGGGTGCTCAATAAAATGGAGTATCCTTATAATGTGGGCATGCAAGTACAGCTGCAGGGTAATCTTAATAGGAAATACCTTCAGCAGGCTTTTGATTTTACCATTCAGCAAAATAGTGTTTTTTGGATAAGTTTTAGTAAAAAGGCACCCGTCCAAATACTAAAACATCAAGGACAATTCAAATTAATCTACGAAGACATTTCTTTAAATTATGATCAGAAGACGTTAAATAAAGTATTTTATGACAATATAATGCAGTTAATTCCATTAACAGAACCACCATTGATTCGAATTTATCTTTATAAATTGAATCAAGATCTGCATGAATTACACATCATGATACCTCATATTATAATCGATGATCCTTCTTTTCGAATTCTATTCGATCAATTCAAGAAAAATTACAAGACCCTTCTGCATGGAAAAAATCTTGTTCATGTACCAGAAAAATATACTTATTTTGACTTTGTGAAACAAAATAATATTCATTATGAAAAAAACCTACAAGATAAAATTGATTTTTGGCGAGTTTATAATAAAAATTTTCAAAGGTTGAGTTTCGGTCACGCACATCATTTGCCTGATGCAGCCAACCAGCCTCAAAATTTATTCCATTACCCGATGGACGCTCAACTTGTTGAAAAATTTAAGGATTGGCACCAGGAAAAAAATATTAATGTGAGTACTGGTTTAATTGCTGCATGCCAAATAGTTTTTTACAAACTCAGCAGTCAAAAGAAAATACCTATTACAATACTGCACAGCGCTAGGGAAGGTAGTCGTTACAGTTCTGTTATCGGCTTGTTTACGGAATATAAAATGCTTAATCTTACTTTAAATGAAGAGCATAGATTTATTGATTTCCTCAAGTCAATCGAGGAGCAGCTCTTAATCACAGCTCCTTATCAAAAATGTACCGATACGATCAAAAGTATGGGGTTAAAAGATTCTCGATTAACAGTAGGGCAATATTTAACCTATGTGTATGATAAATTGACTCTTGCAAAATATTTTAAAAAAAACAAACTTAATTCAATTATAGTGGATTATCAACTTAGGAGCCTTAGTAGGGTAGGATGGTGCCGAATAGAGAGTCTAATTAAATATTACCTTAATAAATTTTTTAAATTAAATCTGCCCCTGCAACATCCCGATCGATTAAAAATAGTTATTAACATTACAGCAAATTTTTTCATCAAAGGGCCTAGAGATATGAATTTTGAAGGCCTTGTTTCTAGTGCTCCTAATCATTATGGCAGTGTGGATCGTCCTTTAGGTAATCAAGCTTTATCATTGTATTTTACAAGAGATCAATATGGTGAATATCGATTTTCAATTAATGGACCTTTAACTAAACACTGTAAAGATCAAATGGCTCACGAATTAAATCGCACTATGACAACCTTACTGAAGAATAATGAACTAAGACTTGCTGATTTTATATAATAATTCAGTAAGTCACAGTTTTAGCCTATTTATTCTATAAGCCGTAATCAGTATTTATTACGGTAGGTGCTAATAAAAAATTCATTTATAATGCAGCACATCGTCAGCAGTTTATCGGAATGTGTATGTTCAAAAAATTCTTTGTTAAAAAATCGATTAAATCCAATAAAAAAAATGAATTTGATTTCGATGAATGGGATGATGAAAAAATTTATCCATTTCATAATGCCTGTAAGAGTGAAACAGTGACGCTTGAAATTATTCAGAATTTTTTAAACAACAAACAGGACTTACTTCAAAGGGATACTGGGGGTAAGACGCCATTTCATTATGCATGCGCGAACAAGAAAATTTCTCCTCCAATAATTAATCTGATGATTAAAAATAACGCGGATGTGAGCACTATGGATGACTCCCGTAAAACACCTTTACATTATGCTTGTCAAAATGAAAATATTTTATTTGAAGTGATCGAGCTTATTATAAATAGGCAGCTTATGACCAGTAAGAAGGTAAAAGTTGACATCACAGACCGTTACAGCGCTACGCCTTTACATTATGCCTGTGAAAACGAAAATATAAAAAATATTCCAGTGGTTAATTTGTTGTTGCAGTCCGGCGCAGATCCTGAAAAAAAAGATGCTTTTGACCGCTATCCTTTTGATTATGCTTTTAAAAATAGCAATGCTAAAGTGTTGAAACTACTGCTTGATAAAGGAACGGACACAAATAAAAAAGATTTTTTTGGGGATACCTACATACATCGTGCCTGCAAAAATCAACCTGTTGAGGTGCTAAAAATTCTTGCAGAATATGGAGGAAAACTTGAGGAAAAGGATCGGGATAATAATCAAGCAATACATATTGCCCTTAAAAATAAAAACAGGGAAGTCGTTAAATTTCTTCTTGAAAAAAAAACCTACAATTTTGAAAAGAACGATGAAGAACAAACACTACTGATCTGCGCTATTGCTCACGAAAATATTGATTTGAAAATTGTGGACATGTTACTGAAAAAAGTTTATCCCGAATATGTTGAAAAGCTCATTAAGCCAGCGTTGGAATATGCTATTGAGAATAAAAAACAAAAGCTGATGCTCTTTCTGATTCTGTTTTATCCACAAAATCTGACAGGCTTAGAACTGAAAGGGGATGAGTGGACAAAATGTCGCAGTATTATGAAATTACTTGATCAAGGGGTCTTTGTTGAAGATTTATTATACCAGCTTGATTATAAAAAAAATTATCCAACATTATCTCTTGGTCATCAGAAAAACTTGCTTTTGGCATTTGGTACTTTCGCTGAGATTCAAAAAACCTCTTTAAAAAATCAGCGTATTCCAAGACCAATTAGAGATATAATCATTCGGTTGACTACAACACTTGATGAATTTGTAGAATCAATATGCAATATGAATTCTCAGCAATTTGAACAATTTATTTCATTATTGGAAGACAAAAGAAAATTGATGCCCCATTAAGACGGAGTCATGAGGTATCTAGCTAAAGATTTCTCAAAATGAAACGAATACCAGCCTAACATATAGCTATTTGTTGGGCCCGGGGGCCCAACCTACAAAATAATGGCCTCTAGGGTAAGCTGGCATACAGATGTATTTGCAAATTAAGAATAAAACCATATTTCATGCAATATTCAGCAGCATACTCATGATTACGTTGATTTTTTTGCAAATCTAAAAGGTTAGGCTCCCAAAAACTAACTACTTCATTGATTTCCGAGCGTTCTTTCATAGTAAGATTTCGGTTTTCATTTTGAACTTCTGTAATACGCTGAGGTTCTTTTTTGTAAATATTCATTGGACTGATGAAAACTTGTTTATTTGTTTTTTCAGCCCATTCATGCGCCCAAAGAGGAATTTCACTATAGGGTAAATATTTTATATCTTCGGGAGCAGAGATAACAAATTTTAAATAATCAGCTCGTTCTAACATTTTTTTATTAGGTTCCAGATAACGAATAACTTGTTTATTTTTCTCCAAGCATTTAGGGCTAACTACTAAAGTTGTATTCTTAGGAAGATCAGGCAAAACGGAAATGCCATTCGATTCAATTTGTGTATATTGAAAATAGGATTGAGCCGCTTTTAAAAATGCAGACAAATTATGTTGTAATGATGGCTCCCCACCGCTAATCACAAGAACTATTTTTTTAGCAAGGCCTTGTGCCCAGGAAGGGGTTAAAGCGTTACGTTTTTTAAAAAATTCATCAATGATGTGGTCTGCTTCTTCCAATAATGAGCTAAAATTTCTCCATTCGCC
>JACPOX010000181.1 GCA_016191305.1 Legionella longbeachae
CGAGCCTGCATAATTGCAGCTTGCAAAGGCTCATACATCATGACCATTCCTGGTCCGCCGCCATAAGGTTTGTCATCAACTTGCCTGTAAGGTCTGGAAGCCCAATTTCGAGGATTCCAAAAATCTATTTTAGCTAGACCTTGCTCTATTGCTCTACCTGTAATGCCATAATTCAATGCATCAAGTATTTCAGGAATTAAGCTGATTACTCCAAAATGAAGCACTGTTAAAAATCCACATCCCAATCAACAGTAATCACCTGTTGGTCAGGATTAATCTCTAATATAAATTGATCAGGTAAATAAGGAATTAAATATCGTTTATTACCTTCTACAACTAAAACATCATTTGCACCTGTAGGTATAATTTCAACAACCTTCCCCAAGAGCTCGCCCTTTTGGTTGGTTACATTCATACCGATAAGTTGGTGCCAATAATATTCGCCGGGAGCCAAATTTTTCAGTTGTGCTTGTTGAACCGCAATCTCTATATTAGTCAGTTGGGCTACTAATTCGCGATCAGGATAACCTTCAACTTGGACTATGATGCTTTTATTTTGTACTTCAGCATGTAATAGCTTAATTGGCTGCCATTTATTATTCATGCAGGCATGCCAATCTGCATAGTTCAGTACATTCTCACGAGGTTCTGTAAAGGAGTGAACCGTAACAAAACCTTTTATTCCATGAGGTCTACCAAAACGAGCAATAACTATCCAGTTTTCCTGATTATTCACGTTATTAAGCAGCTTCTCTTTTTTTATTAAACTCTTTTATCAAAGCGCTTACACGATCAGATAATTGCGCGCCCATTGTTTGCCAGTGACTTAACTTTTCTTCATCAATGTGCAGACGTACTTCTTGTCCACGTGCAACAGGGTTAAAATAACAAATGCGTTCTATATACCCACCATCGCGACGCTTGCGACTGTCAGTAACGACCATGTGATAAAACGGACGCTTTTTGGCGCCACCTCTAGATAAACGTATAACGACCATTGTTTTCCTCTACTTTAGAGTGGTTACACATACTTAGCATGACCACTAATTAACTTTTTGACATCACTTTGCTTTACTGTCTTGGCAGAACAGAGTGCATCAATAAATAAATTAGTGATCGCACTAAGTATAAAAATGCCGTGTATTGTACGAAAATTAATTCCACATGGGAAGTCATTCTTGCGAATTATTTAAAATCATCGGGCAATATACCTTTGAGTCCAGCCATGCCACCAATTCCGCGCATCATTTTTTGTATACCACCGGGTTTGGTAAATTTTTTCATCATTTTTTGCATCTGTTCAAACTGTTTTAATAATTTGTTTACATCCTGTATTTGTGTTCCTGATCCCAAAGCAATACGCTTTTTACGTGAACCTACAATAAGCTTTGGAATACGACGCTCTTTCGGGGTCATGGAATTAATAATAGCAACGGTTTGTGCCATTGTTTTCTCACTGACTTGCTGCATCGCATGTTGGGGCATCATTTGACTCACACCAGGCAGCTTACTCATCATTCCAGAAATACCACCCATATTATTCATTTGCAGCAACTGTTGCTTAAAATCTTCCAAATCAAAACTTTTGCCTTTTTTTTAATTTTTTGGCTAGTTTTTCGCTGGCTTGCTTATCTGCTTTTCGCTCCACTTCTTCAATAAGGGTAAGAATATCCCCCATCCCTAGAATTCGTGAGGCAATACGTTCTGGGTGAAAGGGCTCAAGGGCATCTATTTTCTCACCACTACCGATGAATTTTACCGGTTGTCCAGTAATCTGCTTTACAGAAAGTGCCGCACCGCCTCGAGCATCCCCATCAGTTTTGGTTAAAATAACACCAGTTAATGGCAAGGCTTCATGAAACGCTTTTGCTGTATTCGCAGCATCTTGTCCAGTCATGCTATCTACGACAAACAAAGTTTCTATAGGATTGACTGCTTTATGTAGGGCTTTGATTTCTGCCATCATATCTGAATCAATATGTAAACGACCGGCAGTATCGATAAGGAGTACATCCATATATTGCTTTTTTGCACTATCTAAGGCTTTTTGTGCGATAGTTAATGGCTGTTCATTTGCTTCTGCAGGAAAGAAAGCTACGTCTATTTGTTCTGCTAAAACTTTCAGTTGATGTATGGCTGCAGGTCGATAAACGTCAACACTGACTACCATTACTTTTTTATTTTCAGATTCTTTTAAATAGCGCGCTAATTTTGCTGTGCTTGTTGTTTTTCCAGAACCTTGCAATCCTGCCATTAAAAATATAGCGGGTGGTTGAGTTTTGAAATTAAGCGCAACCCGCTCATCACCCATGACATGCACTAATTCATTATGAACGATTTTTACAAAAGCTTGATCCGGATTTAAATCAGTTAATACTTCCTGGCCCAAAGCTTTTTGTTTTACTTGCTCAATAAATTCTTTAATGACAGGTAAGGCTACATCTGCTTCAAGCAGTGAAAGCCTAACTTCACGCAAAGCGTGTTGTACATTTTCTTCAGTTAAACGTCCTTGTCCGCGCAAATTTTTAAAGGTGCGGGTCAAACGCTCGGTTAAGGTTTCAAACATGATATGTTGCCCGAAAAAAATAGAAACTATAGCACAGAGAGCCCATGATATGAAACTATTCAGACAACTGCTTTTTTTGGGCTGGACTTAAGTCATTTGAAACTCTGTTAAGTTAACGTGAGTTTTAGTATAAGAGCCATTTAATTTAAAAATAAAGGAGTAGGTTGTGCAAATTAAAAATGAAAAAGTTATTATTAATTATATGAATCAGTTGTTGCAAGAGGTAACAAAAAACCAAAATGCAGAGTTAAAAGTGGCTGCTGAAAATGAAGAAAAGAGAACGGTAGATGTAGAAATTCATCTGGGTATAAAAGGGCCGTGTACGCGATGGTTAATTGAGAAAAAATATATGCTCACCATGTTGCACGGTTTGATAGTATTACAATATAAAAAAAAGAGAGATAACCTGGATTGGTTTAAGCTAGAACAACGCTACCCGGGCCTAAAGGTTGAAACTATTAAAGATAGCCAGAAAGGAAAATCTTATTTTATTAAAGTCAATGCGCTACCAGTGAATTTTTTTTATAATGAGGAAAAATATAGTTTGTACGATTGTTTACAGCGATACCAATCTTACCAAAAAGAACAGAATATAGCGTGTATTGATCCTCGTATTGCTAAAGAGCAAGGAAAGCTCCCTTCACCTGATATTTGTGTTCAAGACTTAAAAGAGATAGGCCTTATTACTGAGTCAACACAATGGCAGCCTAAAATGGTTGGCGCGCAGGATGGCATTATTTTAAAACGATCCAATCACCAGAATATTTTTGTTAAAAAAATTGATCTTGATAGCCTATTAGATTTTGCAGTATTAAAAATAATTAAATCTTGCGGGGTGACGGCTCCCAGTATTGAATTAGTATTGACAAAGGAGAATTGTTATCAATTTTCTGAGGATTTGAGTCGTGATACCCCAGAAAAAAAATATCAGTATAAGTCTATGCGACTATATTCTAACTCATCAGCAGATTTCATCTATAAAGTTATTATCCCAGCTGGCTAGAGAAATAACAGAATTTGAATATATTGAAGCTTTCGAAAAATTTGTTAATCGTTTTGAAGGCGCTTACAATTCTGTAAAACCAGAACTTGAAGAAGTTTTTAACAAATTTCGCAAATTCTTTGATGAAAATAGCTTTGAGTTCAAAATATTGAATGCATCTAAATTTATTTACGAAAACAAATGGCTGGAACATTTTAATGTTCTGAAAATGCAAATTGCACATGCCAAAGAAAATATAAAATCAACCTACAATCAAGACGATAGTTTTTAATCCCATTTTAAAATAGATAATTAGTTCTAATATTTTTTGTTCATGACGCCGTAAAAAAATGCAGAGATTTTCCGATTAAATCATGTTATTTTACCTTGTAAACAATAAATAGGGATTATTTAAATAAAATAAAAGAACATTTTGTTTTTTTATTGTCCCATTATTAAGGCTTCCTTAAGCTTGTTTTTTGTATAATGATAGCTTCTGCAAGCCCTAAACTGCACGAAGGAATGCAATGATCAATAAAAAACATTCATTAACAATATTCAGTTTGACTATGATTACAGTTGGATCTGTAGATAGTATACGTAACTTGCCTGCCACAGCCTTATTTGGTAGCCAATTAATTTTTTACTTTGTTCTAGGCGCTTTGTTTTTTCTGATTCCGACCGCTTTGGTTTCAGCCGAACTCGCTTCTGGATGGGCAAAACAAGGTGGAATTTATATTTGGGTGAAACAAGCTTTTGGTAAAAAGACTGGTTTTTTAGCCATTTGGCTGCAATGGATAGAAAATGTAATTTGGTACCCCACAATTTTATCTTTTGTTGCTGGAACAATCGGTTATTTGATTAATCCAAAATTAACCAGCAATTCTTATTTTCTTTGGGCAATCATCGTTAGCTCATTTTGGGGCGCTACTATACTCAATCTGCGAGGCATGAAATCTTCTGCTAAGTTTAGTAATCTATGTTCTATTGCTGGGCTGTTGTTGCCTATGGCTCTGATTATAGGGCTTGGCGTGGTTTGGATAACTGAGGGTAATCCGTTACAGATTCAATTTGATATTCCAAGCATAGTTCCACATTTGACAGATCACTCCATGTGGGTTTCATTGACAGCAATTATTATGTCTTTTTGTGGTATAGAAATTGCAACCGTCCATGCCAATGATGTGGATAATCCACAACACGCCTTTCCCAAAGTTTTGATTTACTCAGTAAGTATTATTTTAAGTACATTGATTCTTGGTTCTTTAGCTATAGCTATAGTATTGCCTGGAAAAGACATCAATTTAGTGTCGGGTATTATGCAAGCGTTTGAGGCCTTCTTTTCTAGTTATAAGATGTATTGGATGATGCCTGTAGTCGCTATAATGTTGGTTCTAGGTGGTCTTGGTGGTGTGAGTAATTGGATTATTGCGCCTACTAAAGGATTATTGGTTGCTGCAGAAGATGGTAATCTTCCGGAGTTTTTCCAACGGACTAATTCAGAAGGTGCTCCGTATGTCATGTTATATACCCAGGCTATTATTGTCACAATATTGTCTGCTCTATTTCTGTTTATGCCTAGTGTAAATGGTTCTTATTGGCTATTGACTGCTTTAGCTGCTCAATTATATATGTTGATGTATTTCATTATGTTTGCTGCAGCAATCAAATTGCGTTTTTC
>JACPOX010000137.1 GCA_016191305.1 Legionella longbeachae
AAACTGCTGAGACCAATACAAGAATCCCTGTCCACACTCTAATATGCATTAAAAATAAAAATATAGGGAATGCAGCACGCGCATCAACTATAAAAAACCTAGCGCTGCGTGCGGAATCTCTCCAGTGTGCTGTTTCAGCAAAGCCCCCTGCCATATTTATACTACCTCAAATAATAACCTTTATAAAAAGTATATACCTAAAAATAGTCTTTAGCATCCTTGTCTTTAAAATTATTACTTATCTACTGGGGAATGTTTTTTTGAAAACGATGGACTTAGGATATTCGCAAGGACTTCCTTCATTTGAGGTTCTGCGGAAGGTTTTAATTGAGGTACAGAAAAAACCTCTTCTATCTCTTGCATTTCTTCATCCAGAGTGTTCTCAGGTTGGGTTTTGACTTTTCCCACAGCCAGTTTACCTAACATTTTTGAAGTACTGTAATCACTCATATGAATTCCTCTAGTCATATCATTACATATAAATTAACACAAACATCTTAAGAAAGTATTAAGATACTATTATTTTTAAAAATACTATTGAGTAGTGAGTCTGTTTTACGATATGTTAAACCATCCTATTAAAAAATAGGTTCAATTGACATTTATGGACGAATGCAATTGCTCAACTGACAGCAAAAGTCAGCTGACGATTGAGAAACTATAGAGTCTAAAATAACAGGCTCTAGTAAAAGGAGGATATATGGCTAGAGGTGAAGTCAAATGGTTTAATAATGCCAAGGGTTGGGGGTTTATTATTCCAGAAAATGGTGGCGATGATATTTTTGTTCATTTCTCATCGATCCCTGGTTCAGGCTATAAAACATTAGTTCCAGGACAAATAGTGACCTACGATGTGGAAAAAGGCGATAAAGGTCTACATGCGGCTAACGTTATTGTTCTTAATGAAAATGCTGATATTGCAATGGCTTAATTTAAGTTAACGCAGTATCATAATGATGCTGCGTCCCTCGTCTTAAATTTGAAAACAGCTTAATTTTACGCTAATACTGCATTCAATACCGTCTTCATGTATGATGGGCCCTACTTTATTCAAGCTCAAATAATACTAATGAAGCACGGATTATTACTAATTAATCTTGGCACTCCAAGCAGCCCGAAGATTTCTGCGGTCAGAAGTTATTTACGTGAATTTCTTATTGATAAACGAGTTATCAATCTGCCCACTTTGCTTCGTTATCTTTTGGTTTATACCGTTATTTTACCATTCCGCTCTAAACGTTCTGCTCTTGCCTATCAATCCATTTGGACTGAAAAGGGATCCCCTTTGCTTTGTTATAGCCAGAAATTAGTACATGAATTACAAAAAGAAGTCGGGCCAGAAAATAAAATTGCTCTTGGCATGCGTTATGGACAACCATCGATCGAGTCTGCTTTACAGAAATTAAAGCAATGTGAATCAATTACCGTTTTACCTCTATACCCCCAATATTCCTCGGCAGCTAGTGGTTCAGCCATAGAAGAGACCATGCGCATCATTAGGTCTTGGGAACTGATTCCTTCAATTAAAATTATTAGTGATTTTTTTCAACATCCCGCTTATATTAAAGCTCAAGCTCAAATTATTAGAGCAAGTCTATCTAATGAGCACTATATTCTCTTTAGTTATCACGGAATTCCTGAACGACAACTCACTAATAGCGGCTGTAAATCAATTTGTCCTGGACCTTGTCCTACTTTAAAAACTGAGATGCGGGGCTGTTACAGAGCTCAATGCTACCAAAGTAGCCGTTTACTAGCTAAAGAATTGGGATTAGCTAACCATAGTTACAGTACAGCCTTTCAATCAAGACTTGGTAAAACACCATGGATAAAACCCTATACGGATTCGGTTCTTATAGAGTTAATCGCTAAAGGAATTAAAAAACTAATTATTGTTTGCCCCTCTTTTGTATCCGACTGTTTAGAAACTCTTGAAGAAATGGGAATACGCGCGAAACAACAATGGATAGCGCTGGGCGGTGAAGAATTAATTGTCATTCCTTGTATGAACACCAATCCTTTATGGATTAAAGCCATTGTTGAAATAACAGATTTTCCGCCCATTAAGGTTTAAATAAAGCTAAAAACAATACGTTCCTTAAGCCAAATACATAAGAACCAAAATAACAACATTACACCCGTTGAATTGAAG
>JACPOX010000138.1:0-2529 GCA_016191305.1 Legionella longbeachae
ATTGCTTTTCTCCTTTTGGCTTTGACACCAATGAGATTAACTCTGGCCTGCCTTATTTTAAACCCATATTATCCAGATCGTTAAGATAAGGCAGCAATCCCTACCAAATTCAAATTTACAGAAGAAACGTTACACCAACTGAATCTAAATCTGAAACAGATAGTGATACTGTAGCAGCGCCGGATACTGAAACTGATACTAGCAGTAACCTTCAAACAGAGGATGAAGATACAGGGGAAGAGGAGCAAGACGAAGATGAATATGAAAGTGAAGATAATTTATCTTCTGGACATCCTGAAAAACTAATAGATTTTCTTTATTTTTATTCAGAAGTCATGGGCGTTATATGCAAACACTTGAGGACCATCGAACTCATTGGAAATCAATATGAACATTTTCTAATAGAAAGCGAACAACTAACCATACCAGAAGGTGAAATTAAATTAATTGCAAAGTTTTTTGAAGAAAATTCGACTTTTTTTCGCGCACCATTTTATCGATCTAATGTTTTTTACGATTTCATAGCAAAAGATTCTGCCAAAGAATTAAGGCAAATAAATGCCTCATTTAAAGATAAATTAGGCGAAAAATTAAAAACAGAATATAAACAAATAATGTCTTCACCAAAACCATTTTTTAACGAAGACAACCGTACTGAATTTCAAATATTTTTGCAAAAAAATCACGAAATCGCAATTTTTCTGTTACGTAAATTACATAGATTAGAGTTTTTCTCCAAAAGATATCAACTTTTTTTAAAAAATTTGCCAGATAAAAAACGGCCAGCAGAATCTATCTCGTCATTGGAACCATACATATCACCCCGATCTCCTGCTGAGGCAAGCGAAGAAGAGGAAAAAGAATCTCCGCATAGAATTATGAGACTGCTAGCCACTTTTGAAGAATTTATCTCTTCCCCAACAGAAGATTGTTCATTATTACCAATTGAGGTGATGAGCTTATCACTCCAACTAAAAAATATTAGAAATTTATATCAACAATCTACAAAAAAAGAAACGTTTATAGAAACGATAACTTGCATATGCAATAATTCCGATGAAAATAGCAATCAATTTAAAAAACAAGCTGAAGAATTACTTGATTTAATAGAAAATTTAAGATCTCTGATCATCGCTGTTTGCGAGTCCTCCATAGATTATTCTGTTTTTATATGGAGAAATTCTGATGATTTAGAAATATTTTTCACCTTCTTGATCATTGCTGAAAGTGTAAAAGAAGCGTATAAAAAATTTTTGGCAGATTTTGCTAGCCTAGCAGAGAAAGAAAATGCCAAAGAAGATTGCCAAAAACTTACTGATAAAAAGCAAGAATTTAAAGAATTTTTATATCGTTACCCATCAATAGCTATATTTATTTTTGAGAATTTATCTGCATTAAAATCATGGAGTGATTCTTATAGAGACTGGAAAAATAATTTTATATACCAACAAAAATTCCTAATCAGTAACTTCTTTTACGATGACAGCTGCTTAGTATTTTTTCTAAATTTATGCAGATCTTACACAGAAGCTACATCAGAAAAGACTGAAAATAAAAGCGGAAAAGCATCGACCCCCTGTGTCCAGGTTTTTCAGAATTTTACTGAAAAACATACAGATGCTTTTAATCACCTGCAATCATCAATTCTACACCAATCATCACTAAAAAAAATTCGCGAAGAGTTGTATAAATTTTTAGCTGCCAATCCAGCGGTAGTAGATTTCTGGTTTCAACAGTTCACGAAATTTTTTACATCCGCTGCAAGCCTCATTGCTCGAGACAAACATTTGCTTTTTCAAGAAGCGAAAAGACGCAAAAATAACTCTCATCAATTAACACTACCAGTCCCTAGCCCACCAGCCTTATGATAAGGATTGCTTTTACAGGAAAGAGCAATTATTCTTAATATAAACTTATCGTTCATAAAAAGGATTTGGTTATGAAGAAATATTCTTTTCGCATTTTAATTCTTTTAAGTTTAATATTTCCTTTTATAGTTCAAGCTTTACCCATTACCTATATTTTAGACCCTGATCATAGTTATGTTCTTTGGCATATCAATCATTTTAATTTTTCTCACCCTTCTGGAAAGTGGATGGCTGAAGGCACTGTCGTCATTGACAAAGATCAACCTAAAAATAGCAAAGTAACTGCGACAATTCGTGTGGATCATATGATTACTGGTTTATCTGAATTGGATAAACATCTAAAAGGTGAGTTATTTTTTAATACCAATAAATACCCGACTGCTACTTTTGTCAGTGACAAAATTTCTATAACCAGTAAAACTTCAGCCAAAGTACACGGTATTTTGACCTTACGCGGAGTATCACAACCCGTCACGCTGAATGTTAAATTAAACAGTATCGGTATTAGTCCTATCACCAATAAAGAAACGGTGGGATTTAGCGCATCAACAACGGTTAAGCGCTCTGACTTTGGTATGACTGCTTTATTACCAGGCTTAGGTGACACCGTAAATTTAGAAATTGAGGCAGAAGCCTACAAAAAATAGGTAACAGACGATGC
>JACPOX010000138.1:2537-3787 GCA_016191305.1 Legionella longbeachae
CTGTTAGCCTAGAAAAACTTAAATTTTATGGTTATCACAAAGAATTCGGTATTCTGGTCTTAATTTTAGCTATTTTACGCATTTCTTGGCGAATGGCAGACATCACTCCTCTACTCCCCAGTTATATGCCAACCTGGCAAAAAATATCAGCTCGCGTCGTACACTATTTGTTTTATATATTTATGTTTGCATTGCCCATTACTGGATGGATACTCACTTCTGCAGCAGGGTTGCCAGTGTCATTTTTTGGTTTATTTACACTGCCCAATCTAGTTAGTGCTAATGAAAATACACGCCTATTCTTTACCGAGATTCATGAATGGTTAGGCTGGGGATTCATTGGCATTTTAGTTCTGCACATTGGCGCTACTATTCATCACTATGTTTTTCATAGAGATAATTTATTACGGAGACTTTAGTTATGAGGATTTTCAAACAGTTTATATTAGGCCTATTGTTTATTTTTGCTTTCGCTACTATTTATGCAACCACTATTCCTCACTGGAAAATTATTAGCGATAAAAGCACGCTAAATTTTACTGCCACTCAAAATGGTGCTCCCGTTAACGGAGAATTTAAAAAATTTGATGGCGAAATAAAATTTGACCCTGCTCAATTAAATAGTAGTCAAATAAAAATTACCGTAGATATGAATAGTGTGTCCTCTTCTTATGCGCAAGTGGCTGACACCTTAAAAACTGCCGATTGGTTTAATGTAAAATCCTATCCTAAAGCTGTTTTTAAAGCATCGCACTTTGTTAAAACAGGCAATAATTCTTATCAAGCCAGCGGTAATTTTACTTTGCGCGATAAAACAGTGCCTATCACATTGAATTTTGTTTTAGATGAATATTCTGCCACTCAAAGTCGCGTACACGGTGACACCACCATTAAACGCACAGCATTCGGTGTCGGTCAAGGCGAATGGGCTAACACCAATACGATCAAAGACGATGTGCAAATACATTTTACTTTATCAGCCACGGCATCCTAAAATTGTAACGCTTGATACTGCACTGGCACGATAAATTTAACACCTAAATCATTACCTTTTTCTAATTGCTGACGAATAATGATTGAATTTGATGTTTTTTCTAAGCCTTGCTTAATATGAGTAATCACAATCGGAAATCCTTTCAATGCAAGCGTAGGATGTTGCGGATCCACTTTTTGTGCCAATTGATGCAATTCAAATAATACCCATTTAGGATTTAGATGACCATATAATAAATTATCAGCCTTGTCGTTAG
>JACPOX010000139.1 GCA_016191305.1 Legionella longbeachae
AATAATTCGCATGTAGCCAAAGCTAACCAGTTAGCCTTATTGGCGGGATATAACTATGCAATGACTTTGGAATTGGCTCGTCGTGATTATATGTTAGGTGAAGTGAACCGAGATAGGGGAGAGTATCGACAAATAACTGGTGTTGAAGCAGTAGGACTAGCAATTGCTACTATTGCTACCTCAACACAAGTTCCAATGCTAGTTTCAGGTTATCCGATTACTCCTTCCTCAGCAATACTCCATGAGTGTGCACGTTTAGCAGATTTTGGAGTGCAATTATTACAGGCAGAAGATGAAATTGCAGCAATTTGTTCTTGCATTGGAGCTGCTTATGGTGGTCTATTGGCTTTAACAGCGACTTCCGGACCAGGTCTGGATTTAAAAAGCGAAAGTCTTGGTTTGGCAGTAGTTGCAGAATTACCTTTGGTTTTACTTGATGTACAGCGCGCGGGTGCCTCAACTGGATTACCGACGAAAACAAGTCAGAGTGATTTGAGGCAAGCTTTATACGGTCGTCATGGTGAGGCGCCATTGCCTGTATTAGCAGCACAGTCTGCAGCGGATTGTTTTAATACAGTTTTAGAAGCATTTTATTTGGCTATAAAGTATATGACTCCCGTTATTGTTTTACTTGATGCCTATCTAGCAAATGCTGCAGAGCCTTGGGGAATACCTGATATAAGCACTTTAAAACTCCCTAAAATTGAATTTAACCGTTTTCCGAAACCTTTCATGCGTGATGTGTTTTTAAGTAGAAGCTGGAATAAACCCGGCACCCCTGGACATATTCATCAATTAGGGGGATTGGAAAAACAGGGAGAAGAAGGGCGTGTGAGCTATGATGCGGAGAATCATCAAAAGATGGTGCATTTACGTCAGCAAAAAATTAATGGGATCGTACGAGACTATGATTCTTTGCAGATTGAAGGGGATGCAAATGCCTCGATGGTATTAATTGGTTGGGGTAGCACTTACGGAAGTTTGAAATCAGCTGTTCTACACTGCCTAGAAGAAGATCTACCAATCGCTTATATTCATCTGCGTCATCTTAATCCATTACCTGATGACTTGGGATGCCTTTTAAAGGCTTATGATAAGGTTCTAGTGGCCGAGTTAAATTCAGGGCATTTATGTCAGATTATTCGTGCTACATATTTGGTTGATGCCCAAGTAATTAGTCAATCTAATGGTCAACCTTTTACCGTTAGTTATTTAGTAAATACCATAAAAGCGGAAGCCAATTATGAACAACAATTTTAAGCGTGAAGATTTTGCTAATGCAACTGATGTTCGCTGGTGTCCTGGCTGTGGTGATTATGCGATCTTGATGGCCTTACAAAAAATACTTCCTGATTTGGGCTTGCCGACCGAGCAGCATGTTTTTATTTCTGGAATAGGTTGTGCCGGCAGATTGCCTTATTACATGAATACCTATGGTTTTCATACCATTCATGGCAGAGCTACAGCTGTAGCGACCGGATTAAAAGCTATGCGTGATGATCTATGTGTCTGGGTCATTACAGGTGATGGAGATGCACTGAGTATTGGTGGCAATCACCTTATTCATATTTTGCGCCGTAATGTAAATGTAAATATTTTGTTGTTTAATAATCAGGTCTATGGATTAACTAAAGGTCAGTTTTCTCCAACATCACAAAAAGGACAAGTAACAAAAACTTCTCCTAAAGGAGTAGTTAATGAACCGATTAATCCTTTGCTTTTGGCTTTAGCTGCTGGCGCCAGTTTTGTTGCTCGAGCTGTAGATAAAGATCCTATTCATTTGGGATCTGTTTTAAAGAAAGCTCAGGAACATCAAGGTTGTTCTTTCGTAGAAATTTACCAGGATTGTAATATTTTTAATCATGGGGCCTTTGATGATTTTGCTGTAAAAAGTAATCGTGCTGAGAATACTGTGGTATTGGAAGAGGGACAGCCTTTATTGTATGGTGGGCAAAAAGAGAAAGCACTGCATGTGGAACGTGAGCAGTTTATTAATGCTTCCGCAGAAGGAGCAGAACTTTATCGACACGATCCCAGTAATTTTGCAGCCGCTATGCGTTTGGCCTCTTTATCTTTTCCGGCTTATCCTGTTCCTTTGGGAGTTTATTACCAAAAAACACGCGATTTATTTACATTGCAGCAAAAAGTGAAGAAGAGTGTAAATGACTTGCCAGAACTATTCAGAGCTAAGGCTAGTTGGAGACAAAGTTGAACTTAGCTAAAATAGTGCATGTTTTTAATTTAACGTGAGTTATGGATAAGGGACTTTGAATTACCTAG
>JACPOX010000140.1:0-923 GCA_016191305.1 Legionella longbeachae
GACACAACATCTTATTGCCGATGAGGGAATCTGGTTGGCAATGAAAGGGCGTTATCCTGATACAGAATTAGATGAGATAAAACAAACCTGCACAGTGCAACCTTATACTGTGTCTGGCATTGAAGGTGAACGCTGTTGCGTCCTTATTGAAAACTCAACCAAGGAATAAATCATGGCAAAAGTTATAGCCATAGCCAATCAAAAAGGTGGAGTAGGCAAAACGACTACTGCTATCAATTTAGCTGCCTCCTTGGCAGCAAATCGACAACAGGTATTATTAATTGACTTGGATCCTCAAGGCAATACCACCATGGGTAGTGGGGTTGATAAAAATCAATTGGTACATACGACCAATGATGTTTTATTACATGACTGCCTGGCAGAACAGGCTTGCCTTACTACAAGTTGCGGTTATGATTTAATCCCTGGAAATGATGATTTAACGGTTGCCGAAGTAAGTCTTATGGAGCGCAACCATCGTGAAACTTTTTTGTATAAAGCTTTGCAACCCATTCAAAGCAAATATGATTTTATTTTAATTGATTGCCCTCCAGCATTGAACACCTTAACCATTAACGCTTTTGTAGCAGCTGATTCCGTGCTTATTCCAATGCAATGTGAATATTATGCATTAGAAGGTTTGGCTGCTCTCTTATCAACAATTGAACAAGTTAAAGCATCAGTAAATCCTCGTTTGCATCTAGAAGGTCTACTCAGAACAATGTACGATGCACGTAATCGATTATGTTCCGAGGTATCAAAGCAGTTAATGGAGCATTTTCCAACCAAAGTCTATAGAACCGTGGTACCTCGTAATGTACGACTGGCTGAAGCCCCCAGTCATGGATTGCCAGCACTTCATTATGATAAAACATCAGCAGGCGCAGCAGCCTATATGGTACTTGCTTCCGAACTGATTAATA
>JACPOX010000140.1:962-3988 GCA_016191305.1 Legionella longbeachae
ACTGTAGCCTGATAAAGGGGATAATTTATGACAGCAAAACGCAGTAGTTTGGGACGCAACTTATCTGCTTTATTAAGTCAGTCAAGCACGGTTCTCTTAAATGAAAAACCTCAAACTGAAAACCTAAAACTAGCTGTTGATTGTATACAACCTGGAAAATATCAACCCAGAGGAGAAATGGAAGAAGCGCCATTACTGGAGCTTGCTGATTCCATCAAAAAACAAGGTTTATTACAACCACTATTGGTTCGTGAACTAAGTCATGGTCGATATGAAATTATTGCCGGAGAACGTCGTTGGCGTGCTAGTCAAATAGCAGGTCTCACTGAGATTCCAGTTGTTTTAAAACAGGTTGATGATGAAACAGCAATAGCAATGGCCTTGGTAGAAAACTTACAACGCGAAGACCTCAATGCCATGGATCAAGCACGTGCTATGTACCGTTTAACTACAGAATTTGCTTTAACTCATCAGCAAGTTGCTGATCTCTTATGTAAATCCAGAACCGCTGTCAGCAATTATTTGCGCCTACTGGCTTTATCCTCTGCTGTAAAAAAACTATTAGAGCACGGTGATATAGATATGGGTCATGCAAGAGCATTGCTCCTTTTAGATGAAGAACAGCAAAATCAGGCGGCCCAACTTATTCTTGCCAGAAACCTGTCAGTACGAGAAACAGAAAAATTAGTTGCGCGTATTAAATCGGGTAAAACCCAAGAACAACAGCAACATATAAGCCCTCCTCCTTTTTATCATGATCAATTGAAGAATTTATCACAGCAATTACAAACTGCTATCAAACTTAAGCCTGGAAAATCTGGAAAAGGATCGGTAGTGATTCATTATGAGAATGAGCATATCTTGCAAAAAATTATTGATCAATTAGTTAGGTCTTGTTGATATTCTATAACCAAAATAGTGTATGCGGATCTTATAGAATCTAACTAGCGAATTTAAGATAATCATCCTAATTGTTTTGGATTTTTCTTCTCTCAAGATCATCCCAAATACATTGAGGGGATGACGTCTCCCGGACTTTTGAGAAGTCACAACTTTTAGTTGTGACTTATTTATATAATATTAATTATTCTGCAGCGAAGATTTTTTAGCATTAAAATCATTCAGTATTTCTCTGACGGTGTTTAATGGCAATCCCATGACGGAATAAAAGCAACCGTCAATTCGTGAAATAAATTGTCCAATATAGCTTTGGATGCCATAGCTACCAGACTTATCTTTATAATTTCCACTTTTGAGATAGTGTTGAATCGCCTCGTCAGTCATTTCAGCGAAAGTAACATATGTCGTATTGAGACGTATTTTTTCATAGTGCTCATGGAGCAAACCAACACTGGTGATGACTTGATGCGTTTTGCCAGAACATTGTCTTAACATAATGAACGCCTCTTCTTCATCCTGCGGTTTTCCTAAGATTTTATTATCTAAAATAACTTCAGTATCCGCGCACAAGACAGGTAGGGGTTTCAAGCGTTCATCAATAATTTTTTTCCATGCGGCTTGAAGTTTTTCTTGTGTAATACGTTGTGAATAAGCTTCTGGTGTTTCATTGGGTTTAACTATTTCAGGAGTGTTTATAGAAAGCACTTCAAATGAAACTTCCATTAGTTCCAGTAGTTCTTTGCGTCTAGGGCTTTTGGAAGCTAGATAAATATTCATGATTAAATCATAACGAGTTATAAAAATGCTAATGATAATTGTTTATTCATGACAATAAAACTGATTATAGAAGAAATATAGCGTCTCCCACTTAGTTTTAGACGAGGCGCAAGTTCATTTAAGTGAGGAAGTATACTTTAGACATGACCAAACTTAAATGAACTTGCAACAAAGTATAAAGTTAAGTGGTCAGCGCTATATATCTCTGAACAGATCGTTTTACTTAGCTATTACTTGCAGTGAACGTCTACGTTTTTATTCCTAATGAGAAAAAGTTCTTATAATCTTATAGCCAATAAACAAAAACAAACAAAAATAACCACACCACATCCACAAAGTGCCAATACCAAGCAACGCCTTCAAAAGCAAAGTGCCGTTCTGGTGTAAAATGTCCCCGTTTACAACGAAAGAAAATAACAATGAGCATAATAGTACCCAAAGTCACGTGTAAGCCATGGAAACCTGTCAACATAAAAAAGGTTGTTCCATAAATACCTGCGGACAATGTTAAATTCATTTCCGTATATGCTTCATGATATTCATAAGCTTGTAACATCAAAAACGACAAGCCTAAAGCAATTGTTAAGAGCATACCAATAAGTAGCTGAGTACGTTTTTCTAACTTTAATGCCCAATGCGCCCAAGTAATCGTTACACCCGAGGTTAATAAAATAAGTGTGTTTATTGCGGCCAATCCCCAAGGGCCCATCGCCTCATGTGCACCGGCAAAAACCTGGTTATTTGGGTTGACCAATATTGGCCAAACTGATTTAAAATCAGGCCATAAAGTAAAGTGTGTTATTGGATGCACCTCGCCGCCTAAAAGCGGTATTGACCAAAGTCGAGAATAAAATAAGGCCCCAAAAAATGCTCCAAAAAAGCAAACTTCGGAAAAAATAAACCAGCACATACCCCAACGAAATGATCGATCAACCTGCAAATCATAAACACCTTTCGAATTTTCATAAATTACTTGGCCAAACCAACCAAATAACATAAAAATCATAATGCCCATACCAATTGTAAAAATGTAAGGACCATACCAGTCGTGATGAAGCCAAGATGCGCCTCCCACAAGGGTAGTAGTTAACCCACATGATGCAACTAAAGGCCAATGACTGGGCTTAGGGATATAATAAGTACCTTGTGCTCCCATTATATTTTAATCTCCTGTTTCTAAATTTTTTCTCTTAACAGTGGAATTGATAATTTATTTGCAGCATCTTCGCAGCAAGAGTAAATATTTTCTATTTTTTATCTGTCACATCAAATAAAGTATAAGATAATGTCACTGTATTCACATTTTTTGGTAAATTTGCATCTAAATGAAATAATAAAGGCATATTCAT
>JACPOX010000141.1:0-2052 GCA_016191305.1 Legionella longbeachae
ACTCTCAGATCTTAAAATGGCCGTCATCAACAATGACATTCAAAAGGTTATAAAACTCCTTATAATAAGCGGCATGGATCCCAATGAGCTTGGCCATGATAACTTAACTTGTCTTCATTATGCTTTATTATTAAAATTTCCTAATCTTCTATTGATCAAAATATTATTGGCCAATAAAGCGAATCCTAATATTCAGGACTCAAATGGAAATACGTGCCTTCATCGTGCATGCATCATTGCAATGGATATAGACCATGAGTCAAAAGAGGAAGAAACGTTCCTGCATGTGCCCCTTTATCCAGTATCACCAATCAGTTTAATTTACATTTTACTAGAGTACAAAGCTGACCCTAACATTAAAAATAATAAAAATGAAACTCCTGTTCATATCGCTTGTCAAAATACAAATAAAGAAATTTTAACCAAATTAATTAATCATAATGCCAATTTAAATATTAAAGCAGATTCAATAGGTTATCCTTTACAGTATGTTTTTGAAAAAAATAAAACAAACTTTTTTAATCTTTTATTAAAAAATAATGTCAAGGAGGTTAATACACCTCTCAATGATGAGTATAAAAATACCCCCCTGCATCTTGCCATTAAACAACATGATTTTGAGTCCGTTAAATTACTCTTAGCTAAAAATGCCAACCCTAATTTAAAAAATTTGAAAAAAGAAACTAGTTTAGGTCTTTTGTATCAAGATTTGCTTAGTAATGAATATCCTTCTTTGAAACTCTTTCGACTTATTCTCCTATGCTTACTAAACGGAGCAAACTGCAGCGATATTTCTAAACAAAATAAATCAACTAAAAACATTAAATGGGATAAATATGCCTATCTTGCGCTTAAGTTAATTGAATTTTGTAAAATTGCCGAACAAAAAAATCCAAGATTCGTATTAAGCAATTTTTTAGAAAAAAATGGACTAAAGGCATTCCTAATGCCTGTCACAAGTACCGATTTACAATTACTCGACCGCCCGTTTTTTTATCAACTAACCCTTGGAAAAAATCATCTCATTGGAACAGCTAATTTTTCATGTAATGAGTTAGCTAATATAGAAGATAAAGTAAATAAGCCTCTCATGTTATTGACTTTATTCAACGCGAATCCTAAGTTACCCAAGCCTCTGGTAAAATATTGGGTAAAAAACCTGAAAGATGGCAAATTCATTGATTATAAACAACTATTATTATCTCTTGAAAATGTCTCATTTTATAATCTTATCAATGCCCTTCATGCTTGTATGAATCAAGAGGGATATGAAGCCGGTATGCTTGTGAATGCCAATTATTGGGACAAAAAAAATGCCTACTGGTAAGCTAAATGAAATGGTTGAGATAATAACTGAGGTTGATCTTATTAATAGGGTTCAAGGTGATTAAAAATTCTTTAGGGAACTCGGAGTGTGAACAAACTTACCAAGCTGGGTTAGGCTTCTGGCCCAACCTAAAAAATCCTTAACTTACTGGCATTGGCCTAAGCTTCACCCAGCCGTCCTATTTAGTGCTGAATATTATTCCAATTAACCACTGAAGCACTGTTTTTAAGCTCAGGTGGTAAAGCATTTAATGCCTTTTGTGCTTCAGAAGCTGTACCGTAAGAACCATATATTCCCTTATAATACGTTTTGCCATCACGATCATACTTTACTTGAGCCATTCGTTCATTTTTGGGTGCTTTATAAAGAGTCTGAGCAACTTTCGATGCTTTATTCCCTTCTACCAATTCTATGGTATAACCCTGAGGATTTTGGCTATTTACCCAAGTTTGATCTCTATCTTTAAAAGATACAGGAGATTGAAACTCACTCACATGATATGAATCAGGAACAACTACATCCTGTTTTTGTTGATACTTGTAATCATAATTTACCATGTTGTAATTATTTAAAGTGTATGGTTGTGATACGTCATAGGTATAAGTTGGATAAGTTAAGTATTCACTATCACCCATCGTGCTACAAGAAGACATACTGAAAGCACCAATCCCCATTAATGCTAATATAATTTTATTATTCATTTTTATTCCCCAATTTTTAATTCT
>JACPOX010000141.1:2147-3105 GCA_016191305.1 Legionella longbeachae
ATTCTTCTTATTACTTTTACCCTCTTCTTATTTACTATATCTTTTGAATTAGAAAAAACTTTAGAAAATTGTATTGTTTCAGAACAGATAATCGCTTACAGTAATTATTTTTATTTAAGTGGCAATAATTATGTGGACACATCGACGTTCAGGACAAACAAATCAAAGAGGTATCCAGGATCATCGAGATCCTTATGAGCGAGATCGAACCCGTGTCATTCACTGCCCTGCTTTTAGACGATTGCAAAGAAAAACACAAATTTTAGGAACTGATGAAGGAGATTTTCATCGTACTCGACTGACTCATTCCTTGGAAGTTGATTCAATTGGCCGCAGTATCGTACACAATCTATTAATGAACCAACAACAGGATTTGGTTTTATTGGGTTTATTACCTAATGATGATCTTATCTCCGTTATTTGTTTATTGCATGATATCGGCCATCCACCTTTTGGACATGGTGGTGAGGTTGCCCTAAATTATATGATGAGAAATTATGGTGGTTTTGAAGCAAATGGGCAAACACTTAGGTTACTTACTAAAGTAGAAAGCAGCTATGGTAGCTATGGTCTTGATTTAACACGTCGGGCATTACTTGGTGTTTTAAAATATCCCGTGAAGCGTTCTAGCGTTGTTGCCCCGAAACAACCCCTTGTTCATGAATCGATTCATAAAACCATAAAAGTGAATGACTGGTTACCTCCTAAAGCCTATTTTGATTGCGAACAATCTGAAATTGATTGGTTATTATCACCCTTTTCAGATAACGACAAAGAGTTATTTCAATCTCTATCTCAAATTCCACAAGGTACAAAAAAAGGTAAATCAGCTTATCATAGTTTTGATTGTTCTATTATGGATATCGCAGATGACATTGCTTATGGTGTCCATGATCTTGAAGATGCCATACATTTAAGACTCATAAATCCAGCTCATTTAGACACGCCAAAATTTAGG
>JACPOX010000142.1 GCA_016191305.1 Legionella longbeachae
GCTATGCCCCATAGAACCACAGTCTAGTTCAAAGAAATGTTTTTCAAAGAATTTATGCGCGGTCTTATTATTATAATGGGGTCTTGCTAAAATAGGGTATAGTTTATTTAGACTGCTAGCATGATTAACTATCGCTTTTAGCAATTCTTTTCCAATCTCTTTATGAGGCATCTTATCCTCTATGGGATAACATCTAGAAATCATAGATGATGCAGAGATCATTATTTCTTTTATTTCAAAATACGTGCCACTCACTCCAAAAAAATCGGTAGAATACCCCCGATAAGTATATGGTCCGGCGGCTAAAGCAATACCTTGTATACCATCCTCTTCAGCGATAAAAAAAGCAAAATCATTTTTAGCGTAACTACAGTCTTCTGTTTCTAAAATATCTTTTTCTAAATATTTTATCATATCTTTTACAGAATGCCCCCAATGGTAACTTAAATCAGAGTTATGCTTTTTAGCATAATTTAGCATAGAAAATTCTTTTTCCGTTTGTTTCCACTCGCGCATCATAGACAATATTTTTTGTTTTTCAATCTTGAATTGTGTGTAATCCAATTTTCTTATTTTCATTATATACATCCTTATTTAAAAAAATCAGCACCTAACTTAAAGGAATAAAAAATCGGTCAATATCTTCTTCGCTTAAGCTCATCGCTTTCCCAGGATCAGAGGATAAAATACCATCAACCAGCTGCCTTTTTTTCTCTTGCATACCCAAAATAATTTCTTCTACAGTACCTACAGTAATGAGTTTATAAACAAAAACTGGATTTTCCTGACCTATTCGATGAGTTCTATCGGTAGCTTGATCCTCAACAGCAGGATTCCACCAGGGATCATAATGGATCACCGTATCAGCACGTGTTAAATTAAGTCCCGTGCCTCCAGCTTTAAGGCTAATCAGAAAAATGGGGGTTTTACCCTCCTGAAATTTCTCCACCATAGCCTGTCGATTTTGGGTTTGTCCTGTTAGTTTCAAATAATCATAATGCTTGACCTGTAATTCTGTTTCGATTAATTGCAACATGGAGGTAAATTGCGAAAACACTAAAACACGTCTGCCCTCACCTACCAAATTATCCAATAAATCCATCAAAGTCTCGAGTTTTGCTGATGTGCCATGCGCAATATTTGCTTCCGGCAATGACAATAACCTGGGATCACAACAAATTTGACGAAGTTTAAGCAAGGCATCCAGCAGAAGAATATGGCTTTTCCCTAATCCTTGTTTGCTAATAGCATCACGAACTTTTTTCTCCATGCTCATGCGAATTGCTTCATAGAGATCGCGTTGTGCTCCAATAATTTCTATGGTTCGTGTCATCTCTGTTTTTGGAGGCAACTCATTAGCCACCTGATTTTTTGTTCTTCTTAGAATAAAAGGTTGTACTCGTTTAGCCAGTACTTTTCTTCTATCCCCATCTGCATATTTCTCGATTGGCGTTCTAAACCAGAGTCGGAATTGTTTTGCATCACCTAATAACCCTGGCATCAAAAAATGAAATAAAGACCACAATTCACCTAAATGATTTTCTAAAGGTGTACCTGTCAAACATAAACGATGGGTCGCCCCTATTTGTTGAATAATTTGTGTGGTCTTTGTACGCGCATTTTTAATGAATTGCGCCTCATCCAAAATAAGATAATAAAAATGATAATTAATAAATTTATCTTTATCACGATGAATTAAGCCATATGTAGAAATAACCAAGTCATAGTCATCAAAATTATCTTGATGCCGTTCCGAACCATGATAAATTAAAACCTTCAACTCGGGAGTGAAACGTTTTGCCTCCGCCTGCCAATTACCTACAAGACTGGTCGGTGCAATAATTAGGGTCGCTGCCTTTATACGACCTTGTTCTTTTTCATATTGTAAATGCGCCAAGGTTTGGACTGTTTTCCCCAAACCCATATCATCTGCCAAAATACCATTAAAACGACTAGTTCGTAAAAGCTGGAGCCAATTTAAACCATGACGTTGATAATCTCTTAATTGTGCTTGTAAACCAATTGGCGTCGGTATTTCCAACAAATGAGTCAATTGGATTAACTGTTTCAATTCATCTCTTAAATCTTCTGCACCTTGCCAACGTGTTCTGATGGCCGCAATAGCAAGTTCCGCTTCGCGCATCAAGATAAGCTGATATTTATTAATTTCTATCTGTTGTTCATCAATATGACGTAAACCAAACTGCAACAACAAACGAACTAAAGGTTTAATTCTTCCCATCTCTAACTGCAAAACCCGACCTTCATCCAATGGCAATTTGACTAATTGCCCATCAGGAAGATTATCTAAACCTAATTGATAGGAGAAAAAATCCGTGCTGCTTTCTTGCAGATCAGAATACCATTCTACCTCATCAACCTTAACAATTTCCTGATAAAAAGGTCTAACAGACTCGACTCTCCAGCCATGATTTTTTAACTCCGGCACTGCTTGATTGTAAAGAAACTGAAGATCGGCTAAAACATTAATATTTTCTAAAATGAAATCAACTTGTTTTATTTTATTCCACTGAGTCTGTTCCCAAGCTCTGGGTAATCTTAATTGAAGAATCTGTTGGATCTCCTCCAATTTCAATTTTTCAAAATCCTTATTTCGCAAATATTCAATTAAAATATCTTCTTTTTGACAAACAACAGTGTCTCCCTTTTCAGAACCGGCAATAAGTAAACCTGCATAATCAAAAACAATACTCACTGTATATATACCATGTAATTCTTCTTCCAAATCATATAACCAGGAAGACTCCTCCTCGCGCTCATTAATCACATCAAGAATCAATACAGGGATTGGCATTACTGTATGGGTTTCTCTTTTTGCAAAAACTTGAGGTTTAGGAAATTCAGGGCAAGATTTAGCCATTTTATTTGCTAATAATTCGGCTTGATCGAGTGGAATTGGTGGTGCTTCTAATAAATAGCTTAGCTGTTTTATCGGATATTGAGTGCTTAAATGCCCTATCAAAAATTCAGAACGATTCAAATACCAACTATCATCTAGTAACAATGGTTCAATCATTCTGTCTTTATGCATTAATAATAAATTTTGGCTTCCATTATGCGTTAATACCCATTGGCATGTTGCTTCAATTGACTCACCCAATTGAATCGCTACATCTTGATTATGAATAAAAAAGGCTCTTCCTGTTGCGATTATCCGTGTTAATAATTCACTGTTACGAAGAGTCAATGAATCAAACCAACTTGAAACACCGCATTTAAATAACAAAAGCGCAACAAGCTCATTATCATCACCTAAAAAATGCTGCTTTTTTGAATCTGCAAGACTATTAAAGGTGATCATTTTTCCATAACCACCACGTTTTAATAATTTAGCTAAGGCTAATTTGATAACAACTCGGTGTTCATAACCATCAAGTTTGGGTTCAATGAGATAAACCAAATGATGGGTAGGTTTATGGGTAGTCACTGCAGCTGCTTCCTGAGCACGCAAATTTTTTAACCAACTATCTAACTTTCTATCCAATGTATTAGCAGGTAAAGACTGTAGATTTGCTTTTTCTCTGTCGCGTAAAGCAAATAAACAGGCTGCTGCATGCTTGCAATTAAATTGATAAGGACAGGTACAATGTGCCAATTTCTTTGGCCAAGTTTTCAAATCCATGTGGACATCATAAATCTGGCTAGAACTTCCTTTAACTCGACCTTTTAGAAGACCATCACTTAAACGAATATTAAGTACATGCCCTTTTGCAAAATATTCCTGCCCACGCAATAATATTTTGTCTTCAAAGACTTCTGGCATTTTAGATAGTGCTTCATTTAACATATAAGTGTTTTTTAATAAACAAAGGATCTATTTTAGTCAATTTTTAATTTAATTAACATTTATATCTTTTAATTATTAAATATTTGTATTAATTTACCGCAATCTGATTCATTTAGAGTATATATCATGCAAAATAAGCTTACTGTTCTTATGGCACAAACCAATCCGACTGTAGGTGCATTGGCATCCAATCGGGATCAAATCATTGAAATTATAAAAAACAACCAGGTAGAGCATGATGTCATACTGTTTCCCGAATTGGCATTAACAGGCTATCCTCCAGAGGATTTACTTTTTCGCAAAGAGTTTCAACAAGCCGTTATTGATAATTTAAAACAAATTCAGGAAGTAACAAAAGACTGCCATGTCCTTGTTGGACATCCAACTCAGGATAAACAACATCTGTATAATAGCGTCAGCATCTTTCATCAAGGGAAAAAAATCAACGAATATCATAAACAAAATTTACCCAACTACGAAGTTTTTGATGAGGCACGCTATTTTACTCCTGGCAAAAAACATCCGTGTATTTTGGAAATAAAAAACTATAAGGTAGGAGTACTTATTTGTGAAGATATATGGCAACCTGGGCCTGGAGAAGATTTAATTGAACAGGGTATTTCTGTATTATTAAGCCTCAATGCTTCCCCTTTTGAAGGCAGTAAATTTCAAAAAAGAGAAGCGCTATTAAAATCTTATGCGAAAAGAGGTATAACAATTATCTATGTAAATCAGATTGGTGGTCAGGACGAACTTTTATTCGATGGACAATCCATAGCTATAGACCCACAAGGTACAATTTGTGCACGAGCTCCCGCCTTTAAAGAGAATTTATGTAGCGTTGAAATACAAGGATCTCAAGTCAATGGTGTAATGTCTCCTCTTCTTGATCCCGATCCCTTAATCTATGAAGCATTAGTCTGTGGTACTCGAGATTATGTTAACAAAAATCATTTCCCTGGAGTTTTGGTTGGACTCTCTGGAGGAATTGATTCTGCATTAACTTTAACTATAGCCGTTGATGCTTTAGGAGCAGATCGCGTTCATGCAGTGCTAATGCCTTCACGCTATACGGCACAAATGAGTAATGAAGATGCATTACTTCAATTAGAAAAACTTAAAGTAAACTATTCTACTTTACCCATCGAACCCGCTTTTAATACTCTATTACATACATTAGAACCTGTATTGGCAGGCCTAGCTCCAGATACTACAGAGGAAAATATTCAAGCACGAATTCGTGGTTTACTGATCATGGCCTTGTCCAACAAAACAGGAAAAATGGTGCTTACTACTTCGAATAAAAGTGAATGTGCTGTTGGTTATGCCACATTATATGGTGATATGGCAGGTGGTTTTTCTGTATTAAAAGATGTACTCAAAACTCAGGTTTACGCTTTGGCACGCTACCGCAATACACTAGCTGAAATCATTCCCGAACGAGTCTTAACTCGGGCACCTTCTGCTGAATTAAGAGCCGATCAAACTGATCAGGATAGTTTGCCTGACTATACTATACTGGATGCAATCATTGTTGCCTATATGGAACATAATTTAAGTCCTACGGAAATGATTCAACAAGGATTTGATCCTGATACAGTAATAAAAGTAATTAAGCTTATAAAACGCAATGAATACAAACGCCGCCAGTCCGCACCTGGAATTAAAATAAGTCCTACTGCCTTTGGTAAAGATTGGCGTTATCCGCTAACGAATGGTTTTTGATTTTCAGTGAGTAGACTATAACTCAAAATAGGATATAATCAATTTTCGTCGCCATCCCTCGCTATGCTTGGGATGACGATAGCTCAATTT
>JACPOX010000088.1 GCA_016191305.1 Legionella longbeachae
AGGACATTCGAGGCACCATTTACACCTTCAAAATTTTCTACATACTGAACGGAAGGAGGAAAAGGAGCAGGGAGACCTGTAGCAGTAGTAAATGTACTAGTACCATTAAGCTTCATCGTTGGAAATATGCCAACACCACCAAAAACCAGCTCTTGCTCACGAAGCAATGCTAAACCTGCAGGGTTATACCACCCAGTCGAAGCATCTGCTGCTTCTGCTGCAGAACCTGCCGCATAGTTACCTGTAGCATACCCAGCGCCCTCTCCATATAAGGAGAATCCAGCTGCATGAACGGCGCCAGTAGCTAGAACACTAATAACAGCAATATTAACTAGTGTTCTTAAAGGTTTGTGCCTATTTTTCACTCCTAAACTCCTTATATCTTATACTCGAAAATTGAATAAAATAAGTTCGCAGCAGGCGAGTTTACCCTGTTTTCAAATCATTAAAAACATTTTTTTCTTATTATATTCAATGGGTAATAAATATTGGCTCAGAATGATCCAATTATATTCAATATGGATTTTTTATAAATAAAATAGCTTGAAAATTCCATATTGACTGTGCGGATACTTGTGCTTGCACAGCTGTCCATGCTAATGTGGATTAATTTTGTGCGGAAATGAATCATGCAACATATAGTGACTAAATTTGGCGGAACTAGCGTTTCAACTCGCATCACTTGGAACAACATCGCGTCAATTACTAAAAAACATATGAATTCAAGTGTACAACCTGTAGTTGTATGTTCCGCACTAACGCAAGTTTCTAATAAACTTGAAAAAGCTATAGAAGCTGCATTACTCAATGAACATCGAAGTATTTTTATTGATATTCGTAATGGACATCTCAATCTTGCTGAACAATTGGAAGTAAATCCGGAACTGATATCTGAGGATTTGCATCAATTAGAACAATGGCTTACCGGTATTGCTTTATTAAAGCAAGCTCCTGCAAAAACACACGCACAAATTTTAAGTATGGGCGAACTTATGATGACTCGCCTAGGACATGCATTCCTAGAAAAACAAGGGATTCATTGTAAATGGTTCGATGCACGTGAATTATTAACGAGTACCCCTTTCCCAGATGGAGAAGCAGCCAATTATCTATCCGCACGCTGTGAGAGTGAATTCGACCCGATATTAGTTGAAAAATTTATATCCAGTGGAGCTCAAGCCATTATTACTCAAGGCTTTTTTGCCGCAAATCCTCATGGAGAAACTGTTTTATTAGGTCGAGGAGGCTCTGATACTTCAGCTGCTTTAATTGCCGTGAAGTTACAAGCAGCATCCTGTGAAATTTGGACTGATGTTCCAGGGATTTATACTGCTAATCCTCACCAGCTACCCCATGCTCGTTTGTTAAAAAAATTAAATTACGATGAAGCGCAGGAAATTGCTACAATGGGCGCTAAAGTGCTCCACCCCAATTGTATCCCTCCTGTCCGACGTGCCAAAATTCCTATGTCGGTCAAATTTACACAAATGCCCGAACATTCTGGAACACTCATTACCAAAGACATTGATGAAACAGCACCTTTAATAAAATCGATACAGATAAAAAACAGCATTTTGTTGATCTCAATAGATACTTTACATATGTGGCAACAAGTAGGATTTTTATCAGATGTCTTCAGCACATTTAAAAATCATGGTTTTTCAGTAGACCTGCTCTCTTCTTCAGAATTTAATGTGACTTTATCACTAGATATCAATAGCAAAATTCACGATAGACCAGCAATTAATGCTTTATTGGCGGAATTAAATCAATTTGGACGCGCAAAACTCATCGAGCCATGCAGTGCTGTAAGCCTCGTAGGACATCATATCAGGACCGTATTGCCGCAACTGGGCCCTGCTTTAGAAGTTTTTGAAGCAAAACAAGTCTATTTGATGTCTTTAGCTTCCAATGACTTGAACCTGACTTTCGTAGTTGATGAATCACAAGCGAATCAATTATGCCAAAAATTACATCATTTGCTTATAGAAAATAACCCGCAAATTTTTTATTATTCAAAAAGCTGGCATGAAGAATTCGGTAAACCTGTCGCTCGAAATACACCCTGGTGGGAAAAAGAGCGCGATCATTTGCTCACCATCGCTGCATTAAATTCACCTTGCTATGTATACCATAGTCCAACAGTATCTGCTCGAGCAAAACAATTACTCGATTTAAAATCGATTGATACTTTGTTTTATGCCATCAAAGCGAATCCTCACCCATCAATTTTAATTACTTTGGAAAAAGAAGGTATTGGTTTTGAATGCGTTTCGATTCAGGAGATAGATAGAATACTGGAGCTATTCCCGAGTATAGACAAAAAAAGGATTTTATTTACACCTAATTTTGCACCCAGAACAGAATATGAATATGCATTAAACATAGGCTGTTATGTTACTATAGACAGCTTATATCCTCTGGAACATTGGCCTGAAATATTTAAAAAACACGAAATTATTGTACGTATCGATCCAGGCACAGGTGCCGGTCACCACAAACATGTTTCAACTGGTGGAAATGAATCAAAATTTGGGATTACTCAAAATGACATGGAACAAATTGTAGCTCTGGTCAAGAAAAATAACATTCAAGTAGTTGGTTTACATGCCCACTCAGGTAGTGGAATTCTCACTCCAGAACTATGGCAACAAACTGCTTCAATGTTGGCCTCATTAACCGAACACTTCCCCCAAGTAAAATCCATCAATCTAGGTGGAGGTTTAGGTATCGTTGAAAAACCCGGACAACAACCATTGGATTTTGCAAGTCTTGATGCCTTACTATTGGCTGTAAAATCGAACTACCCAGAACTTGAAATTTGGCTTGAACCTGGTCGTTTTTTTGTAGCGGAGAGTGGCGTTA
>JACPOX010000089.1 GCA_016191305.1 Legionella longbeachae
AATGATAAATCCTCGATTATGGAGCTCTTGCACCATGGCTACGTTCATTGGTTTTCTAAAAGACAGGTGCGGTGCTTTCTCTTTAAGAAAATTGCGAATATAGGTTTCATTACCACAAGTAAAATTAGGATTTATAAAAAAAGCTGCATTGACGTTAAAGTGTTCCAAAGCAGGTGCAATCTCATGATAGCAATCATCAAAACCATCATCAAAGGTAAATGCAACGGCTGGCCGCGTTAGAGGTACTTTCTCGAGGATTAATTGACATGCTTTTTCAATAGTTACAAAATCAACATAGGATGATAACTGCTGTAATAAGTGATAAAACTTTTTCTGGCCACGTTGACGCTGATTGCCAATAATATGCCCATTCAGAATATGGACGCAGGGAGAAATTTTCTTAAATTGTCCAAGAAAAGAAAGGTAGCTGTGTCTTAAAAGTGGTCTAAAAGGTATCATAATCTAAATATGTAAAATGAAGCGCATGTAAATCAGCTTCTGCGTTAAAATTAATGTAGCAATAAGAAAGGCTTTTTTTAGAGAAACCATATTTGTGCAAAAAGGTAGAAGCTAATTTATCCGGTGAACAATAGGTTTTAATTCGGATAATACCCATTAAAAAACAAACAAACTTTAACTTGCGTAAAGCTACTTTTACATCCGCAGGCTTTCCGTAATTCAGAATAGTCCCAATTCCAAGGTTGTTGTTTTCAACTTTTAAAATAATAAAAACTTCTTTATGCTGAAGGCAGATACAATCATATCCCAATTTATAATCAAAAAAATTCTGATCATGCACTACCCCCTCTTCATGCATGTGAGCAGAAAGTAGTTTTTGAGGCAAGACTGTAGGACAAACAAAAAACTTCTTCAACAAATTCATTAAGCTTTTGCTATGCCAAGCAGCTAATTTTGGTTTTTTAATCAAGAATTTTGCATAAGGCAGTGTGGGTACTAATAGATTCACCGAGAGCATATCATAAGCATGCGTCCAACCTAATTTTCTCACCAATCCAGGATAAGAGTTTTGATTTGGAAAACCAAAAACAAACTGAATTCCCAAACTTTGGCCTAGTTCATAGGTTTGTTTCGCAAGTGCTACAAATAAACCCTTATTGCGATGATCAGGATGAGTCATGGTATCACCTGATTGAGCTGCCATGATTATGCGTCCGTTGAGTCTGACTCGAAGGGGTAATATTCCGTAGTATGCCGCGGCTTGGTTCGTTTCATGATGATAGGCAATATAGCCTACGTAAGAGGCGCCAAAACAATCTGTAGTGTATTTTTTTTTAAGTTGTTCACTATTAACTGCTACATTGTAGACTTCTTTTATCAGGTTTACTAAATCTGGAAAATTTAATTCGTTGAGTCTGTCGTATCGATAAGCATTCATATTTATTTAATGAGAGAATAGAAATACCACTGTAAAGTTAATTATAATTATCAGCCATTGATTCAATTGCTAGGTAATTTACAATGACTGATTAGAAATGTCTATAGCATTGTACTATTTACAATTTCATGGAAGGAGGCTCTTCTTCCACTTTTGATAAATTCTCCACTTTGTTATATCCGAAAATATTTTTTATCGTATCTATAAATTTATCCAAAACGCCTCTTTGATCCAATAATTTTTCTACTTGTTTGCTACCAAAACTAATTGTACTACTTTCAACCTCTATATTTGGAGCAGATGGGTTTTTTGAAAAATCAATGCTAATTGTCCCTTGTGCCTTATAAATATATTCTTTTCCAGGGTCTGGAGCAACAATCTCAGTAGCCCTAACATCATTAATATTATAAGTCATTTTATTTTGAGTTAATATTTCCTGCACTTTAAATCCAGTTTCAGTGGCTATAAAGTTGAGCATACGGTGTTGACCTGGTACATTCTTATCATCTTTATAACGCGCATCGCATGGCTCTAAATTATTTCCTTCTATTTTCGACAAATGGGTGTATGCAGCCGCACTAACCGGGGTCTGCAAAGCGCCTTGATGTAGGAATCTCATCATTTGTTCAACCACTGTATCCTTATCCTCTTCTCTTATATTTTTAGCCAAATGTTTTCTGAAAAAAATCTTAAGCTCATCTTCGTTATTAAATAAACTCCCACTTTCTGGCAATTCTTCCAAATTTCTATCGCTTTTAAGTATTTCTTGTATTGATTTGCCATTTATTGTAACTGGACCAGCGTCAACTCTGTTCCAATCTTGAACAATATTAGCTTCGGCTTGACTAATATTATTCAATGCAAAAGGACTGGTAGATGATTGATAGCTATTGTACTCTTTTTTGAAATCGGACCATTTATTAGACATGTCGCTCTCTTTATTCTTACTTGACCTTTTTATATTATAGAGCACTTATACATCAATGTGCCACTAATATTATCTTTCAATACAAAATGAGCCATTATTGGGATAGACTATTAGCGTAGGAGAAAAAGAAATGAAATACAGCGATGAGCCCATAGGAAAAAGTGATTTCGTTAGTGATTTTTTACCACCACCCGATCAAAAATAAGAACCGTAAAGGTCACTTTAGCCTTAACTTAAGAAAGTGTTGATTATTAAAAAATAGCTAAAGAATAACAGACACATTATCAAGCCAAGATTAGGGCTTTACTTGAACAATACACCGAACATTATCGGAATTAGGAGTTTTTCCGCATAAAAGAATAATTCAACAGCATATGAAATTTCACAATTCTAATGTCGAAAATTTCGGTGTACTAGCTCACCGCTCCTCATAAAACTATTGAGAATTTATGAGGTGGGGTGAGCTAGTTCCTTTCTAGACTTTAAAATCGAGTGGCAGGAGAATAAATTGCATAAGAACCTTCATCAATGGTTTGCGAAAATTTTATGCTATCTGTGGTTAAGATTCTGGAGACCAAATCCTCATAACTCATACGATAAACAAAACTGTCTTGATGTGGCTCGCTTTTATCATTAGGATCAATGAAGTAAATGTATTCTTCCATATTTCCATCATTTTCAATAGATTGGGCTCCAAGAATGACAATGGAATGACCTTGTGTTTTTTCATTAAGATCAGGTAATTTTTCCTGCCAAAAGCGAATAGTTCTAGAAGCAATATGAATAGGCTTATTTTTTTCATTTTGTAATACTTCAGGAGGTGATTTATAAAATGGCAAACCAATACCTTTGCCATTCATAACTAATGCGCCTTCTTCGCTAATGGCTTTTACTAAAGCATCAAAGCCTTTCTTAGGGGTCCAACTTGAGTAACGCAGATTATAAAGGCTTATAAATTGTGTGTATGCATAATTATGCCAAAATGAATAAATGCTGTTAAAACCTATTAATGATTTTTCAGGATCAGTGATATTGTCAAATCCGTTCATCCAATTATTCTTAAAGAGTTCATGAAGTTCTTTTGCTGTTTTTTTTGCAATCTGAAGTGTCAATTCATTATAAACACCAGTCATAAGGCATCGTTCAAAATAGTTTAAATCAGGTTTTTTCAAAGCTAATTTATTCGTCAAATCTTCCAATGCACTTAATTTACTTACCAAGATCAAAAGGTCTTTTATATTTGTGATTGATGAATGCTCTATATTTAATATCTTGGAAAGCGCTTTAAGTATCCCAAGAAAAAAAATTTGTATACGTTTTCTTTCAAGTTGTTTATTATCAGATTCATCAAAAAAACAATCAATGTATTCCATAGCCTCAAAAAAATTAATTTTTTCTTCTTTTTTATTCAGATCGAAAATTTCATTAGATTGCAAAATAGTTAAACCGCCATCATTTAAAAATGACAATAGCTTAGAGGATATTGCTAAAGGATCTTTTACTTTGTTAGGGTTAGCTAACAAACTTAGCATTTCATTTTGAATTTTAAGATAAACGAGTTTATCATCATTAGAAAAATAATCTTGGTCCTTGCACTGATTTAGATTAAATTTTGATTCTATGTCTGAAAATGTTGTTTTACCATCAAGAACTTTATCAAAAAATTTATTAAGAAACGTATTTATTAAAAATAATTTAGTTAGTTTTTTCCTATACTTGGATATGTTTTTTTCAATATGTCGTTGATGAGAAAATTGTATATC
>JACPOX010000090.1 GCA_016191305.1 Legionella longbeachae
GCAACGAACATTAGACCACAGCAACTACGCAATCAAGTGACTACTGATCCTCATCCACCGGCACAATATAGAGTGAATGGAAGTTTGGCTAATATACCTCAATTTCATAGCGCATTTAATATTCCCAAAGATAGCACTATGATGAACAAAAATCGTTGTGTTATTTGGTGATTAAACTATTTAGAGATATGGCGTGAACGAAAAATATATTGAAGAATTTCCGAAAAATAAAAATGATTTAGATCAATTAGATGATCTTTTTGAAAAACTTGATCTAAATACAGAAAAAGAATATGCGCAAAACTTGATGGAATATTTAGAATTATTGGTACAACATATGGATAATATGAAAACAATACCAAATCCAGTAACACAGGAATCCATTAAATATTACCAACAAAAGCTGGATAAAATTAAACAAGAAAAACCAACTCCTCCTGAGAATTTGGGGCACAATGCCAGTGCGTTTCAAAGTATCATATTAGAATATTGTCAAAATCTTATTAAAGATACCCCTCACATGCTTCAAGAAATGCTGAGTTACCCTTTGTTAAGCCAGAGAATCATTCTGGGGACATCATTAGATACAATGGTAAACCATCAGCAACTAGAACTGCTTAAAAAGTATGATGAATCGCTATCACTGGGGATCGGTCGTCTTCATTTTCAAGATCATCTTACATCATCACAATCTGCTCAGGATTATTTTGAGTATCTTCTTAAAAATCCTCTGTATGCCGATGGTCATGCTTCTTTGTTGTATGAGTTAATTCAACTTGATCTAGATTCTGAAAAAAACCGCAATGCTCTAGGAAACAATTATCCTGATGCTTATACCGTCGCCGTTATACTCGAAACCTGCCGTTTTGCGTATGCATTAAAATTTACACAGAATGATTATGATTTGATTATAGAAAATGCTAAATTTTCTGATCCGCTTAGTCATATTCTGTATGATTTAAACGCTGAGGATATTTTGACGCGTGAAAATTTTAATACGGTGATGAAATATATTAAAGATTCAAATGAGATACGGAACAGCTTGAAAAAATATATAATAAACAATGAACCCATCTTACAAGAAGACTTTAACATGGCCATTGTGCAAGCCAGGAGTATTTCTATACCTTCGTTGAATAATCAGCAACATAATTTATTATGGCAAGAAAATATTATTCCATTCGATGATCTGCAGGATAAACAGAAGTGTTCTTACAATAATTAGGGTATTTTCAAGCTGTCTATCTTTCGATGGTTACAAATCATCACTATCTGCTAAGTGTAATAATGCTTTTTGTAAAGGTTCATAAGTGCAATTCTGACTTTCACTGATAATAACGGCTTTAGCTTTTTCCGATAACACATGTTTTTTTGATAAGGCAGGTTTTTCAGGTTGTATAATAGGTTCAAGGAGAGCTATTTTAATTGAAGAAAGCTGATACATGCCTGCATCTTTACGTAGTTTATCGCGTAATTCAGGAACAGCGTAACGCAATTGTGAAGCCCATCCAGCATCTGTAGTAGTAAGCACCAAACAGCCTTTATTAAAACTTCCTACCAAACATTCTTCTGCTAAAATTTCAGGAAGTAATTGTTTCACTTTATCTGTAAGCTCTTCCAGTTGAACGGAACGCTGACAAATATCGGCGAGTTGTTTGTTAAGGCAACGACTGATCGATCGCATGTTTTAAATAAGAGCTTATTACAAGGTGAGTATAGAATAGCAAATTAACACGAAATACAATATTATATTTTGTAACAATAAACGAGATTGTTCATATAGTTGTTCATTCGCGGGAATGACAGCTTCTTTGAATATTCTCAAAAACAGGACTATGGGTGAATCAATGTTTGAAAAAGAAAACGACAGTAATATTATCTTTTTTTCTCGCATGCACTGGATAATATTTTTTTGGCCCGTGGTAGCTCTATGTGCTGCTTTGGTAATTACCTTCTATATAGAATCATTTCGCCAGGTTGGATATGGTTTCGCTGCTGTTGCATTAATATGGGTTGCAATGACCTGGATGACTTATTACTTTTCTTCCCTCACAATTAAGAAAAATCAGGTTATTATACGTACTGGAGTTCTTGTAAGACATACAATTGATATTCCATTAAGTAAGATTGAAGCCATAGACATCCGTCAATCAATTTTTGGTAGTATTCTAAGTTATGGCGTAGTTTGCATTACAGGTACAGGTGGCACGCGTAGAATTATTAATTTTTTACATAATCCTTTGACATGCAGACGTTATATTGAACATCTTATCAGTGAACTGCATAAAGAAGGTTAAATTTTTTTAAGTGCTCACCCGGAGAGAACGAGCACTTAAATGATTAGGTGAGTTATATTCTAGCCAATAATTCTTCTTTTGTTTTTGCATCAATAAAGGCGGCATTTATAGCCATGCGAGTAATTGAGTTCATGGTTTCGTCACTATACTTATAAGACTCTTGTACGCGCTCGTATTCTTGTCCCAAAGTGGTGCTCATGAAAGGAGGATCATCGGAGCTAATGCTGACTTTAATCCCTGCTTCATAAAATTTGGGAAAAGGATGTTCGTTCATATCTTTAAATAAACCTAAAAAGAGATTACTGGTAGGACAAACTTCAAGAGTAATATCTTTATCTTTTACCATAGCCATAGTGTCTGGTGAATAAATTGAGTTCACTCCATGTCCTATTCTTTGTATCGGCAAGTACTGCATGGCTTCCACCATTCCACTAGCCGGAGCAAATTCACCTGCATGTACCGTACATTGCAAGCCAGCGTCAGCAGCAATGTGATATGCTTTACTGAATAATTTAGGTGGGAAGTTCGCTTCATCGCCACCTAAACCAAAGCCTGTAACGCATGGAAATCGGTCTTTATGAGTTTGTTGCGCAACACGCTCGGCGGCCTCCGCTCCAAAATGACGAACAGCAGTGATTAAAATACGACCCACTATATTAAACTGTTCTTTAGCATCATCAATTGCTTGTTGAATTGCTACCAGATGTTCTTCAGAAGGGATTTTGCTGGAAAGTTCGGCATGATCAGGTGAATACATCATTTCTACATAAATGGCATCTTCTTGAGCACGAGCTCTTAAGTAGTCAAATGTAATATCATAATAATCCCTTGGACATTTAATTACCGCGGCCAGCGTGTCATAAACCTTCAAAAAATCTAAAAAATCCTTAGATAAGTAGCTCTTTCCATCAGGAGCGACAAGTCCTTCTGGTAAAACTAAATTATTACGTTTTGCCAGTTTTTTAGCTAATTCAGGAGTAATGGTTCCTTCTAAATGCACATGTAATTCTGCTTTTTTCAAACTCATAGTTTCGCCTCTGATTTCTTTAAAAAAGGGTAATGGTAACTTAGATGAAAAAGCTATAAAATAGCTGGATTAAATTAAAGTTACTTTGGATTGGTTATGAACTCAAATGATATAGATAAAGCTTATGTAAGTCCTTATGATAAATTCTTATTTGAATTTGATGCAACTCATAGCAAATCAGAATCACAAAAAAAAGAAATTAAGAAACATCAGCGTATTGCGATGATGCGTGATAATAAAGATTATAAAAATGATAAAGGAGAGATTTGGGAAGATTTTTAGAGGGATTGGTAAAAGACCCATTACTATTAAGTTAAGCAACAAAGCGTTAATTTGCACCAAAACGCTACACAATGATATAATGATGAGCGTAAAGTAATTTTAATCTTCATTCGTAGCCAATGACCATACTAACAAATAATTTACATATCAAGCGCCATTTATCAGGCATAAAATTACTGCAACCTGATGAGAAAGAAGCTAATAATGAAAATTCGCTAACAAAAATAATGAATTTCCCTGTCAGTGTTATTTTGCTAGACCATAGCAGCAAAATTCTGTGGATCAATAACCAAAACGCATCAACACTTGGTTTTGATTCTACACATGCGGCTCTAGGTAAAACAATAGTATGCGCTTACAAAGATCAATCGGCATTGTTTTCATTGCAGCATGATCATGATGTTCTAAAAACTAGGCAACTTATTATTAAAGAAGAAAGCTGCGAACGAGTGGATAATAAAGCCTTCCATGCCATTACTGCGAAAATGCCCTGGTATGATCAGGATGATAAAATTATTGGGTTAGCTGGTTACTCCTTAGCTGTTGGCCTCGACAATAATAAATCCATAAAAGATACACTGCAATCATTCTTAAATTTAAACTTATTTGAAAACTCGCATTCAACATTTCCGGTCAGCACTCTTAATAATATCAGTTTCACCAAACGTGAATTAGATTTGATTAATTATATAGTAAAAGGCAAAACAGCCAGAGAAATGAGCGTCATTATGAATTTGTCACACCGAACAATTGAATCGTATATCGAATGTATCAAAGCTAAAACAGGGATCAACAAAAAGTCCCATTTAATCGAGTATTTTATTAATGGATCTAACGAACCGGTACCATGCTCGTCCAATTTAAAAGTCTAGTACCTAGGCAAAAGGTCACTCCGTATCACTATGCTGCGCTTTTCGAGGACGTTTTTCTCTCGAAATGGACTCAAAATTGAACTTTCTCCAAGATTTTACATCCCATTAAAATGTAGTTTGGGACCCAACCTACATCAATGGTGGTAGTCTAACATTGGGCCCTCTTTTAGGTCCCTTTCCGTCTATCCCAAAAACGCATGCAGTAGTTTGTAGGCCAAAATTGTTAAAATAGAAGCAGCAGGCAAAGTCAGCACCCATGACATAAAAATGTTGCGGATTACAATGAGATTCAAAGCACCAATACCTCTTGCCAACCCTACAACAAGAACTGCTCCAACCAATGTGTGTGTTGCGGAAACTGGAAGACCAGTACTGGTAGCGTAATGGCACTTCCTACTGTTTCAATTACTTTTCTACCATACATTAGCAGACCGGTTACAACACCCACAACACCTAATAAGATAATCCAAGCTGGATAACTATTAGCATTAAAACTTTGATGTGAATTTACAACTAAGCTATGAATTATAGAAAGCGGCCCAACTGCAAGAGCAACATCATTTGAACCATGAGCAAAAGCCATCGCACAAGCAGTCATAGCCATGAGCACAGCAAAATATTTTTCGACTTGTATGAATCGTTCTCTACGTCGTATTCTAGGATGTTCAGGAATTCGTCTGATAATTATCATTCCAATAATTGTAATGATAATACTGGTTGCCAAGGTAACTGCGAGATTCTGTTTGAAGTTTAGATGAATATGAAAATGATTTAGCCCTTTAAATACGGTGATAAAAGACAAAATAGAACCGATCATGAAAAGATAAATAGGAATATACAATTTAGCTTTAGCTAAAGGATTTCTTTTAACAAAAATAGTTTGTTGGATACTAGTAAATAATATAAACGCCGTAATTCCGGAAATCATTGGGGAGGTAATCCAACTTATGGCGATACGACTTACTTGATTCCAATGAATTGCCTGTGGTCCTAATACTACGGTACCAAAACCCACCATTGAACCAACCAAAGCATTAGTAATAGAAACCGGAACCCCAAGATAACTGGCAAGATTCATCCAGATGGTGCATGCTAATAAGACGCCGAGCATACCCTCGATTAAAACAAGAGGTTCCTCTGATAATTGGCTAGAATTAATAATGCCATCGCGCATGGTTTCCGTAACCCCAGTTCCTCCTAAAAAGGCGCCAGCAAATTCAAAAATAATAGCAATTAACATGGCTTGTCTGACGGTAACTGCCTTAGAACCCATGGTGGTACTCATGACATTTGCTAAATCATTGGCACCAACACCCCAGGTCATTAAAAAACATAAAATGACTGCTGCGATAAGATATACGATTGAATAATCCATAGAAATTGACTACCGAGCTATTAGAATTTGAAGACGACTGCCCACATGCTGAGCAACATCGGCCAAGTCATCAATCCATTGGACTAATTTGTAGAGGAAGATGGTATCTATTGCAGATAAATCTTTTTCTATTTCAAAAATACGATGTCTAATATCCGACAATCGTTCATCACTGTCGTGTTCAATTTCATAAAGTGTCAAAATCATTTCTTCAACAATTTTAACTTCTGAGCCTCTAAAGCCAGTTTCCAATAATTCATCTAATTCATTGATTGCTTTACATGCTTGTTTGGAGGCATCCAGACAACGATTTAAAAAGGGCATAAAAACAGGAACCAATGCCTCAGGAATAGTCATTTTCCTGCTAATGATGAGTATAGCTATATCTTCCGTTTTATTTGCAATAAGATCCTGGGCACTAAGCAGTTCCAGTAGATCAGTACGAGAAACAGGAAGAAAGAGTCCCGTAGGCAAATGGAGACGCAGATCACGCTTGATTAAGTCTGCTTCTTTTTCAAGAGAAAT
>JACPOX010000197.1 GCA_016191305.1 Legionella longbeachae
AATAAGTTGCCAGTTTGTTTTGTGATAATTGCTCATTTGGCTCTGTACCTGATAGAGTCAATTTTGATAAGATTTTTAAAAGGATCACGATGTCCTGTGGCTTCAGCATAAATTGACTCCAATAAGGTTCTATTACTTCTATTATACCTCATCTATTTGCAATTCGCGAATCGCGAACAGCGAACGATGCATTATTACTTCATGAGAGAGTACTAATTATGGCGACACCATAGGGGGAAGTGGGCAACTATATGGACAAGATAAATATTTAAAATTTTAAATTACTTTAATAACAATAGGTTAAGCGTTCAATTCAATAGTCGCCGCCTCAATTAACGCATGATTTTATTATAAATAATAAAAACACTTTTAAAAATATATGACCACTTATGAAAAAAAACAATCTTTGATCTCCATAAGCCTTTATTAAAAAAGACCATCCCTGGTTTTTTATCATAAGGTGATATAAACGCTTTATCCAGATCTTGTAAATTTTTTTCAGAAAACTTACAAGAAACATTAAAAGAAAAAAGGAAGCAAGAAGGGCTGCCACAAGTTTTTGTTGGCTCAACGTACGTTTGTATTACATAAAAATAATCTTTTTGCTTGTGGTCTTAATCATGCAGGGCAGATTATGCGTTCTTGTTATAAAATTGACATTAAGTCCCTCATGAACCTAGAATTTTTTAATCGAAAAAATGTAATACATATTTCCATGGGAGGGATGCATACACATATTTTACTCGATGACTCGTGTTTTCGGAACAGGATCTAATTATGAGGGGGAATTAGGTGTTGGTCATAAAAAATCCGTAGACGACGTAGTCGAAATAGAATTTTTTAAAGGAAGAAAAGTCGTTGACATTGCTTCTGGAGAAAAGCATACCCTATTTTTACTTGCAGATGGTCGTGTTTTTAGCTGCGGATTTAATAAGACGGGCGCTTTGGGTCTTGGAGATGATAATAGTCAGTCAGACCCTACAGAATTGAGCTATTTCAAAAATAAAAAAATAATCAAAATAACGGCTAGTGGTCATCATTCGTTTATTCAGCTTTCAAGCGGAGAGATTTTTTCCTGCGGAAAAGGTGGTTTGTTTCAAAAAGACAAAAAATATGATGAGTTTTACAATTGTGTGGCTGCGTATACTCTTTTTGAGTTAAGCCTCTTTAAAAATACACAAGTCGTCCAAATGTCGGCAGGTGCAGACCATAATCTTTTTCTGTTAAAAGATGGTCGTGTGGGGAGCTTCTTGTAGTTAACCAAAAAATATTCACTCCTTCCTTAAAAAGAAGGTCTTGAAAGATACCCATCAAGACCTCTTCAGTATTTAAACGGGATGAAGAAATTGCTCGTAGCTTTTATTACTCGCTAAATAATCTACATTGCCAGTCTTCGACTATAGCTGTTTCCTTAATTTCAATGAATGTATTAAAAAAATTAGTCACATATTCAGCCTAACAGTGGATATCAAATGCTTTAATATCGGCATATTCTTGAAGGAGAACAATAGTATACTTCGATTTTGTAGGAGAGCCGGGGTGCTCTACCTGGTGCGTTACCCGAGCGCTAATACAACCACTTTCATTCTCTAAGGAAAGATTTAATAGTTTTTTAAATTGCTCTCGCAATGCCTGCTCGTGATTCTCTTTTGCTACCCATTCAGAAACAACAAATACATGATTTGGCATATCAGTCTCGCATGTTATTAAGCGTCATAATATAGTACACACTAGGCATTGAATACTATGACTATTTATAGGGTCTGATTAAGTATATTAATCAGACCTATTGGAGATAGCGGCGCTCCCGTCTAAACGTTTTAGTATTTTTTATACTTGATTCCGCAGTTTGTAGCTGTTGCATGATGGAATGAAATAAATTATCCGTGATTGGCTTACCCGCCAAACTGACCGGAGCGTAGATATCCAGCTGTTATATCATCAATAATAACCCCATGATAAAATTAAAGAACCGTAGACGAAAATGATCTTTACTTTATCATTGGGAATGCCTGCAAGCTATAGATCTACCTAAATTTTGAAAAAAGCTCCAGGACATGGGGTTAGGAAACAAAGCCGCTACACAAAGACATTGCTAGAATATTTTTTTAAATTCTTCTTCGCGCTTATTCTCGTAAGAGTCATCTTCAAAATCCACTTTTATTTTTTTAATATAATCTTTTATTCCCTCAAATGTTTTATTTAATCTACTTCTTAGATTGGAGTCTATTTTTTTATGGGCTTCAAGATAGTTATCGATCTTCTTTTCAAGTTTTTCTATGGAAAATTTGATTTTATTTGGATTTTGAGAGGTTTTTATTTCATCAAGTATACCTTGAAGTTCTCGTTGAAAGATTTTTCCAAGTTGGATTTTTTGTTGAGAATATTCGGGCTTAAAAAATTTATAATATAAACTTTCTTCAGCTTTTTTAATATATTGGTTTATTGACGCGATACTGTTCTCCATCACTTGATCTACCGTAATAACGAGTTGTTTTGCTGAAATTTTATACCATCTATCGGAGTCACCAAGAGATGATTCTATTTGAGGATTTAGCCCTAATTTTCCACTCGGATTTTTTTGTAAATATACGTTTGTTTTTGAAACATCTACATTTTTGCTGCTTATGTATCTTAAAAAAAGTGTGATTGAATACAAGGAGGGATTATAGTGTCCACTATATGTATTAATGCTTTTTAGTTCACCATTTTTTATCTCCATTTCTCCTGCGATAAGAAGAGGTGCGCCAGAATTCATTGAAGAGTGTGTTAAGATCCTATTTTTTTTATCTTTTTTTCCTCCTAGGTGCTCAAAAACAGAAAGTTCGCCATTTGTATTTAATGTGAAAGCAACATAACCCTTTTTCTTATGGGCAATTAAATTTGATGAATCAAAAAGAACTCCTTTTTTATGAAAAAGCCCTTTGTGAATTTGAATATTATATTTTGTCCTTTGTTTTGAATCTAAGTAATTTGGTCTAATTTTGCCAAACTGATCATCGTACTTATCTTTTTGATTTACATCAAGCAATTTATTCTTTTTAAAATCTTCTTGTATTTCTTTAATATTTGATATTTTTGAATTCTGAGTTTGCTCGAGTACTTTAGCAAAGGTATCGAATTTATAAGGCCCGGAAGAGAGCATAGGAATATAATTTTCATTTCCCTTATTTTTATATTCTTTCCTAACATTCATCAACGAGATTAATAATTCATTTAACGCTTGTTCACTTGTTGATTCTAATTGAATATCAAACAAATAAATCATGAACTCAAGAGCATTTTTACGATCTGTTTCTTTAAGTTGTTCGTTTTTGTAATTAGCCCAAGCAATATCAAGACGTTCCCCAA